>NZ_DEQF01000023.1:0-23658 GCF_002360305.1 Streptococcus sp. UBA3373
CCACTACAGTTGACAATGAGCCACTTCTTTTTTAGTATTACTTTTTAAAGGTGAGGGTCATGGTTGTTCCCTCATCAGGAACGCTACGAACATTGATTGAAGCGTTATGGAGTTTCAAAGCGTGTTTAACAATTGAAAGCCCCAGACCCGTTCCACCAACTTTTCTTGAGCGACTCTTATCGATGCGATAGAAGCGTTCAAAAATGCGTTCTTGTTCTTCTTTTGAGATACCAATTCCCGTATCTTTGACATCAACAGAAATCTTATCTGCTTCATCTGTTATCGTAATATTTACGCTACCGCCATCACGATTGTAGGTAATAGCATTGTCGCTCAAATTGTACAAAACAGAATGAATCAAGGCTGGATTACCCGTGATATGGGTCGGTTGTCCCTTAAGTTGAAGCTGAATATCACGTTGTTTGGCTTTAGCAGATAAACTGCTCAAGACACTTTTAGCAACGCGGTAAAGATCCACATCTTCCATTGGTACTTGGTCAGTTTCATCCAATTGTGACAATTTGATAATGTCCTCAACCAACTGCACCATTTGTTTGGATTCTTTGTAAATCTTTCCTGCAAAACGAGGTACATCATCAGCAGATACTAAGCCATTAACTAGCATTTCTGAATAGCCTGAAATGACGTGCAGAGGCGTTTTAAGCTCATGTGACACGTTTGCAGTGAACTCATGTCGTAATTGTTCAATTTGCAATTGTTCTGTCACATCGAACAAAAGAACCACCAATCCAGTCATATGACCATCTGATAAAATCGGACGAATCAAGACCTTGTAACTGTCCTTATCAAAATGAACAATCCCTTCTTGGTTATCTCCTTTAAGACCTGCTTCTAGCAAGTTATTAAAGGCTAAATCCCTTGTTGTTTTTAAGATATCCTTGCCGATACAACTTTGGTCTGTTTGGAAGAGGTCTTGGGCTGCAGCATTCATGCTAATGACATGACAGCCTGCATCCAGCAAGATAATCCCTTCCTTGATTTTTGAAATAATCGTATCGAATTCTTCTTTTTTCTGGTTTAATTGTGACTCTTTTTTAGCCAATTCTTTTTGATGGTAATCAATTCGTCTAAGTAAAGGCGTGATTTCATCATAAGCATCATTGCTTAAAGGTTGGTCTAAATCCAAGTTATTTAACGGTGCAATAATACGTCTTGACGTGTAGCGTGCCACCCAAATCGATAAGACGATTGACAAGATGACAATCAAGGCAAACGGTTGGAACATACGAATCAGCAAAAGCAATAAGCTATGCTGGGTTACGGACAAACGTAAAACCGTTCCGTCATCTAGACGCTGCGCTACATAAATCGATTGTGTTGTCAAAGTTGTCGAAAAGCGAGTGCTCTCACCGTAGCCTTCTTCCATAGCCTCTCTAATCTCTTTACGGTTCTGATGATTATCCATTTTGGTTGCATCAGAGTTGCTATCATAAAGAATCGTTCCCTCGTTGTCAACCCAAGTAATACGAACATTGGAAACGTTTAGATTTTCAAAATAATTTTTTCCTTCTAGTGAAACCCCTTGAGCAATCAAGGCAGTTTCTGTTCGCAACTGTTCTCTTTGAACCTTAGTGAAATAATTGTACAAAGCCCCCATAATTAACAGGATAGCTGAAAACAAAATCCCTAAAGATACAAAAAGTGTTGAGCGAAAGATTCTTTTAATCATTCTCTTCCTCCAGTCGGTATCCTACCCCACGAATAGTCTTTATGAGGTGACTGGCATCACCAAGTTTGGTCCGCAGTGTTCCGATATGAACATCTACCGTTCTTGTTTCCCCAACAAAGTGTTCGCCCCAGACTTGATTTAGCAGTTCTTGTCTGGTAAACACACGATTAGGGTTTTTCATCAATAAAGCAAACAGTTCAAATTCTTTCAGCGTTAGATGAATAACTTTATTATCTTTCTTTACTGTGTAGTTTTGAACATCAAGAGAAATAGAACCAATCGTCAAGGTCTTATCCTCTTGAACATGACTTTGAGTTCGGCGTAAAACAGCTTTAATACGAGAAATCATTTCCATCATGCCAAAGGGTTTGACCAGATAATCATCGGCTCCCATATCCAAGCCCTTAACCTTGTCAAATTCTGTTCCTTTGGCAGTTGCCATGATAACAGGAATACTTTCACTGCTTTTTTTCGCACGCAACTCCTCTAAACTGGATAAACCGTCACTTCCTGGCAGCATAATATCCAATAAGATTAAGTCGGGTTTGACTTGCTCCATCGCTTGCCAGAAAAGCTCGGAGTTGGGAAAACCTTGGGCTTCAAATCCCGTCGTCCGTAGCGTATAAAGCATCAATTCGCGAATATCATCATCGTCTTCAACACAATAAATCATTATTATTCATCTCCATCTAATTGCCCAGTGATTGAGAAAATGACCCACTTGGCAATATTGACCGTATGATCTCCAATACGTTCAAGGTATTTGGCTACCATCAGGACGTCGATAGCGTGTTCGCCATCCACTTCTTCTCCTGCGAAGTAGGCCATTAAGTCCATCTTTATTGTATCAAATTCTGCATCAATTGTATTATCATTTTGAATGACTTGGTTAGCCAGTTCTTCATCATCATGCACAAAGGCATCAATACTATTCGTTACCATGTCCACAACGTGGCTTACCATGGTTTGTAGGTGTTTTAATTCTTGTCCTTGGTGGATATGTCCTTGATTGACAATCTCACCCATTTCAGCGGCTTGGGCTCCGATACGTTTCATATCGTAAACCATTTTCAAGGCAGCTGATACACGGCGTAAATCTTTTGCAACAGGCTGTTGACGCAACAGCAATTTCAAACATTGTTCTTCAATGTCGCGTTCAAGTTGTTCAATGCGATGGTAAGTTTCAATCACATCATCCACGAGTTCTGAATCATCGTGTTTTAAAAATTGAACCGATTTTGAGATAACATCTTCACATAAAGCCCCCATAAAAATAACATTTTTATTGAGTTCTTGGAGTTGATTTTCAAATTTTGAACGCATTAGCCGAATCTCCCTGTAATGTAGTTTTCTGTTCGCTCGTCTTGAGGAAGAGAAAAGAGTTGACTGGTTTGGTTAAATTCTACGACTTCTCCCATCAAGAAGAAGGCCGTTTTATCTGAAATACGCACAGCTTGTTGCATATTGTGGGTTACAATAACGATGCTGTATTTTTGCTTCAATTCAATAACAAGGTCTTCGATTTTTGACGTTGAAATTGGGTCAAGGGCTGAAGTTGGCTCGTCCATAAGCAAGACATCTGGCTCAATCGCAAGGGCACGCGCAATGCAAAGTCTTTGTTGTTGACCACCAGACATACCCAAGGCTGACTTGTGAAGTCGGTCTTTCACTTCGTCCCAAATTGCTGCTTGTTTCAGCGAACGTTCAACAATCTCATCCAGTTCCGCCTTTCCATGAATCCCGTGTGTACGTGGACCAAAGGCAATATTGTCATAAATGCTCATTGGGAATGGATTTGGTTTTTGGAATACCATACCCACTTTTTTACGCAATTTATTGATATCTAAATCACGGTAAACATCTTCACCATCCAAAAGCACATTACCTGTAATGCGACAATCTTTGACCAAATCGTTCATACGATTTAGGCTTTTTAATAAAGTTGATTTTCCACAGCCAGAAGGACCGATAAAAGCGGTAATTTCCTTGGCTGGAATATTTAAATTGACTGATTTCAAGGCATGAAAATCGCCATAATATAAATCTAAGTTTTCAATAGTTAATTTACTCATTACCCATTCTCACTTCCTAAACGTTTGGCAATTAAGCCTGATAAAAAGTTAATTCCAATGACTAATATCAGCAAGACAACAGCTGTTGCATAGGTTTGATTGATATACAGTCCTTCACCAGAAATAGCGTACATATGCACCGCCAAAGTCCGTGATGAGCTAAAGACGCTTTTAGCTACTTCTGCCACTGTTCCTGCGGTAAAGATAAGAGCCGCTGATTCACCGATAATACGACCAATCGCCAAAATAACACCTGAGAAAATACCTGGCATAGCACTTGGCAAAACAATCTTGAAAATCGTTCTTAATTTACCAGCACCAAGGGCAAAAGCTCCCTCACGGTAACTGTTTGGGACAGAAAGTAAGGCTTCCTCAGTCGTTCTCATGATTAACGGTAAAATCATGATACTCAAGGTCACTGCCCCAGACAAAAGTGATAGACCAAAATGAGCGTATTTCACAAAGAAAAGGGCACCAAACAAACCATAAATGATTGATGGAATTCCTGATAGGGTTTCTGTTGCAATACGAATGATATTGACAATTGGATTATCTCTCTTCGCATATTCTGTCAAATAGATTGATCCACCAATACCAATCGGAACCGCAATCAGCAAGGTTAAAATCGTGATAAAGACGGTGTTAATCAAGGCTGGTAACAAAGAAACATTATCAGTTGTGTAAGTCAAAGAGAACAAGCCTTTGTTTAAATGAGGAACACCTTTCACCAAAATATAACTAATAATAAAAGCAATCATCAAGAAACTCACAAATGCCGCTAAATACACAAACCCAAACAAGATAAGTGATACAGGGTCGTGTTTGCGCGATGCAAAACGCTGCTTTAGAGTTCGTTGATTTACATTTTCCATATCTATGATTAGTCCTCCTTATGCAATAGCGAGAAGGTGATATTGATAATCAGCACAAAGATAAACAAGATAACGGCTGTACCAATCAAAGCTTCTCTGTGGAGACCTGTTGAATATCCCATTTCCATGACAATATTTGTCGTTAAGGTACGGACTCCAGATGTTAATGAACTTGGAATAATGGCCTGGTTTCCAGCAACCATAATAACTGCCATGGTTTCACCAATTGCACGGCCCAGTCCAAGAATAACTGAGGCGATAATGCCTCGTTTAGCCGCTGGCAATACGACGAAAAACACACTTCTTTCGTGAGAAGCCCCTAAGGCCAACCCGCCCTCATAGTAGTAATCAGGTACGGCACGAATAGCTGTTTCTGACACGCTAACAATAGTTGGAAGGATCATAATCCCAAGCAACATTGAAGCTGTCAAAACACCCATTCCGTAGCCACCGATGTTATTTCTGACAAATGGTACCAAGACCACCAAACCGAAGAAACCGTAAACAACCGACGGAATTCCTGCCATCAAGTTGATAGCTGCTTTCAATGGTTTGTAGAAGCGCTCTGGACAAAAATGTGCCATAAAGACCGCTGTCAAAATACCAATTGGTACACCGAGAATTAAGGCACCCAATGTAACATATAGTGAACCAACAATCATTGGGAAAATACCAAATTCATTGCTAGATGGACGCCAGATTTTGCCAAACAAAAACTCTTTTAGGCCAATTTCTTTAATCGCAGGTAGGCCATTAGAGAATAAAAATACGCAAATAAGTAAAACCGATATAACGGAAATACAAGCGGTAAGGAAAAATACCACTTGCATTGTTTTTTCTTTAGTATGATTCATGAATTCCTCTTACTCAGATAGGTCTTCCCAAGATGTAGTATCACCTGCGAAGATATCTTTAACTTGTTCACTTGTAAGATCATCTACTTCGTTCTTGTCATTAACGATTACCGCAATACCATCCATTGCAATAACTGTTGCTGTAACGCCTTCTTTTTCTTCAGTATCTTTAAGTTCACGTGAAGCCATACCGATATCCGCTGTACCATCAATAGTGTTTGCTACACCAGTTGAAGAGTCGCTTTGTTGGATTTCGATTGTCACATCAGGATTTACCTTAGCATAGGCTTCTTTTAATTTTTCCATAACAGGTGTTACTGAACTAGAACCAGAAATAACAACTTTTCCTGAATTTACGCTTGATTTGTAAGAACCATTGTCATCAAGTGGAATATAACCGCTCTTTTCAACAATTGCTTGGCCTTCGCTGCTTAAGATAAAGTTAATAAAATCTTTAGCTGCTTCGTTTGTATCATCTTTTGTCACGATGTTAAATGGACGTGACACTTTGTAAGAACCATCTTTGATGTTTTCTACTGTTGCTTCTGCGCCATCGATGTCAACCACTTTAACGCTGTCGTTCAATGACCCTAGAGAAGCGTAACCAATTGCTGAACCGTCTTCTGCGACAGTTGTCAACATCACTGAAGTAGAGTTAGTTACAATAGCGTTTTGAGTTGTCAAATCAACTTTTTCACCATCGCTATTTTTTTCTTCAAGTCCAAACAATTCAATGAAAGCACCGCGTGTTCCAGAACCATCTTCACGTGTTACAACGTTGATTTGTCCAAGACCTGCTTCACTATCTCCATTAGCAGTACTTCCGCAAGCTGATAGTCCGACTAGAGCAGCTGCTCCAAGTACGCTAAGTGATGATAACAATTTCCATTTTTTCATGGGGTGATTTCTCCTTAGATATCTTTATGGTACTCATTATAGACAGGTTATATCAAATTCATTACCGTTTTTTTGTAAAGTTTTTGTAAAATCCCCAAAATTCCTTTTGTAAAAACCATGTAAAGTTAAAAGCTATGTAAAATTTACTTTTTTGTTTTTTGTGCCTATAATAGTAGAAAAAGAATACCTTCTGTCTAAGATTGGTCTTAGGGCTAAAAAATGATATAATAATAACGTTTTAAGAAACGCTTTTTTAACTCAGAAAGGAACTTACAAATCTCATGATGAATATGCAAAATATGATGCGTCAAGCTCAAAAACTCCAAAAACAAATGGAGAAAAAACAAGCTGAATTGGCTGAAACAACCTTTACAGGCACATCTGCCCAAGACCTTGTCAGCGTTGTTTTTACAGGGGATAAAAAATTAGTGAACATCACTTTTAAAGAAGCTATTGTTGACCCTGAAGACGTGGAAACTCTTCAAGATATGACCACACAAGCCATCAACGATGCCCTTTCTCAAATCGATGATGCCACTCAAAAAACACTTGGCGCCTTTGCTGGTAAATTGCCATTTTAAGAAGACAAAAAGCCCGAACCAAATGGTTCGGGCTTTTTTACTTTTCTTTGGCAACTTCTAAGCAATAAGATTTTTCATGACAATGCGGGCACCTTAATTTCCGTGTTTTAGGCGTATGAGGCGCCAGTATAATGGCCTTATAAGACGGCTGGAAAACACTGTGGCAATTAGGGCACACAAAGGCAACCTGAGTAGCGTATTTTTTCTTAACCAACCAAAAAGTCAAAGGAATGATAACGATTTCTCCTATAAGAAAAATCAGTAGTTGACGGCTCAAAATCGCCCAAATCAGCGTTCCCCATTGCACTAAAATCAAGGGCAAAGCATAGAAAAACAGACGTCTGTGTAATTGTTTTAAAGTGTGTTGATTGCGCATAACTAGCGAAATGTCTGACAAAAACGCCAATGACTGACCTGATTGATTTTTCACCTTGTCAAGTAGATTGACAGCTGTGTCAAGTTTTGCTTTTCTTTCACTAAGGTCTTGCTTCATCTCCTTGATGTGCTCAACCAAAAGCAATTCCAAAACTTGCTTAGCATTTTCTTCCGCTAAAATGCGTTTGATTTGGTCAATGGAAAAATCCAACTCACGCAGAAAACAAATCATTCGCAGCTGCTCCAAATCACTTGCCACATAAAGCCGCCGTCCACCTTCTGTCACATCAGACGGAGTTAAAATACCACGTTTGTCATAATATTGTACCGTGCGGACTGAAACACCAGCTAACTTAGCCAAATCACCGGTCGTGTAAAATGAAGACATTTCTTCCCCCTTTCTGCTCTTATTATAGAACATGCCCTAAGGTAACGAGCAAGGGGTTCCCTTAGTGGATTTTTTCTTTTTTGTAAAAAGTGGTGCTTTAATCAAAAAAACCACCTAAGGCTGCAAAAGGATTGTCGCCGTGTTCCTCTTCTTGCTGAGTTAAATACGTCTTATTCTCATCAAATTCCATAAACTTTTCATAGACTTGAGCTGTCATGCGAGCATCTTCTAACGAATTATGACCGTGACCCGAAATCCCTAAAAATTCTGCTACACTGGTCAATTTTAAATTTGTCACACCGTTTAAATCTGTACTGCGACGAGCAAAAGCTTCATCATAGACATCCACCTTGTAAAATCCTGTCAAGTCCAAGTCATTTTCAACCAACAAAGGCAAGTCTGATTTGATGGCATTGTAGCCAATTAATGGCGTATCTCCGACAAAGGTTTTAAAGTCATCAAGCACCGTTGCAAGCTTAGGCGCACTCGCCACCTTCTCAGCAGTGATACCTGTTAAACCATTGATAAAGGATTGAAGGTGTAAATCAGTGTAAACATAGGTGTCAAAACTGTCAACTTCCTGTCCATTTGCCATCTTAACCGCCGATACCTGAATAATGTGCGTTTCCTCGCCCACCGTATTAAATTCCAAATCAAAAGCAATGTAATGTTGTAATGTTTCCATGTTTTTCTCCAGCATAATCACTCAAATTACGGCAAACAAAAAACCCCAATGGAGGTTTTTTCTTACAAATTGAAAGAACTCTAGCAATAGATGTGCTTATCTACCACCAAACAAACGAGCAAAGAAACCTTTAGGTGCTGTTTCTTCTTGAGCCTCTGCCTCTTCCTGAGCTCTTTCTTGCTCTTTTTCTTCTTCTGTGCGTGTTTGGATTTCTTCCACTTCAGCTTTGGCTTCGTTCAATTCTAACTGAAGACGTTTGCTATCTTCCATAGCCGCCAACGTTAATTGTTGTTGTTGGTCAAGCTGCTTGTCTTTTTCGCTAATCTGAACGTCTTTCACACGAAGTTGCTCATCTTTGGTGCTGATTTGCTTATCCTTAGCTTTAAGTTGTTCGTAAAGGCGAGTGATTTCAGTATTTTTTTCATCCACCAAAATTTCTAACAACTCTCGTTGTTGCGTTTCTTCGCTGATTGGTTCGTCTTCAAAAATGGTTTTTTTGTAAATTTCTTCTAACTTAATCAAGCCGCTGCGGTTGACAACCGTTACCCCTTTTTCGTTTTTAGAAACATCTTCTTCAGGTAAACTTTTCACGCGGTTGTTAACTGCTTGACGGCTAACTCCTAAGATTTCAGCTATTTCGCTGACGGTTTTTTCAATTGCCATAGTATCCTCTTTTACATTGAAATTCTCATGAAAAGCATATCATAAGACCGACCAATTGTCAATTTTATCCCGTCAATCTTTGTCACGTTAGCTTGACATATATGTCAACTTTGTCAAAATAGAAAAATATGCTAGCTGTCCTTTTTAAAACCTTTTATGCTAAAATAAAGGTATGAAAACATATGATACAATTATTATTGGCGGTGGCCCCGCTGGTATGATGGCTGCTATTTCTAGCAGTTATTATGGCAATAAAACCTTACTCATCGAAAAAAATAGACGGTTGGGTAAAAAACTGGCTGGTACAGGGGGCGGTCGCTGCAACGTAACCAATAACGGCACGCTTGATGACCTGATGGCAGGTATTCCTGGAAATGGACGCTTCCTTTACAGTGTCTTTTCTCAGTTTGATAACCATGATATCATCCAATTTTTTGAGGACAGAGGGGTCGCTTTAAAAGTGGAAGACCACGGACGCGTTTTCCCAAAAACAGACAAATCTAAAATCATTATTGATGCCCTCGCACATAGTATTCAAGAATTAGGTGGTGAAGTCCTAACCAACACCGAAGTGGTTTCAGTCAAAAAAATAGATAACCTTTTCCACATCAAATCTGCCACAGAGGAGTTTGTCTGTGAAAAACTGATTGTGACGACTGGCGGAAAAGCTTACCCATCCACAGGTTCAACAGGATTTGGCTATGACATCGCTCGCCATTTCAAAATCAAGGTTACCGAACTAGAAGCGGCGGAAAGTCCCTTGCTGACAGACTTTCCCCACAAGGCTTTGCAGGGAATTTCGCTGGATGATGTGTCTTTAACTTATCAAAAACACCATATCACGCATGATTTGCTCTTTACGCATTTTGGTTTGTCTGGGCCTGCGGCTCTGCGGATATCTAGTTTTCTCAAAGGCGGTGAAACCATCACATTGGATGTGCTACCCAAGTTATCCACAGAGGACTTGGACGCTTTTCTCTCGGAAAACCGTGAAAAATCACTCAAAAATACCCTAAAAATGCTCTTACCAGAGCGTCTAGCAAGCTTTTTAGCGCAGACATTTCCCGAAAAAGTCAAACAACTGACACCGCAGCAAGCAAGTGCTCTTGTGAAAAACCTCAAGGCCATGCCAATCAAAGTGACCGGCAAAATGTCACTGGCCAAATCCTTTGTCACTAAAGGTGGCATTGATTTGAAGGAAATCAATCCTAAAACCCTTGAGAGCAAACACGTTCCAGGGTTACACTTTGCTGGCGAGGTACTAGACATCAACGCTCACACAGGCGGTTTTAATATCACGGTAGCCTTGTGTACGGGTTGGGTAGCTGGTAGTTTGCATTATTAACAACTCTTTCCACATAGCAAAACCCTCTTGAAGGTATTCAAGAGGGTTTTTCATTTATAAACCATCAAAAGCTAGGCTTGGTTTGGCATTTAAATCCAAACCAGCAAAGTGGCCTTTATCATACTCAATCGCTGCTGCCAAAGCAATCATGCCTGCATTGTCACCGCACAAACGCAAAGGCGGAATAATAACATCAACCTCTGTCAATTCGCTTGCCAATCGTTCACGTAAGCCTTGATTGGCGGCCACACCACCAGCCACTACTAAGGTATTCACAGGGTATTTTTCTAAGGCTTTTTTGGTTTTAGCCATCAAAACATCAAGAACAGCGGCTTGGAAGGAAGCAGCCAAATCCTCTTTGAACAAGTCTTCCCCTTTTTGTTGGGCATTGTGGTGTAGATTGATAACTGCTGATTTTAATCCTGAAAATGAAAATTCCAAGTTATCCTCTGTCATCATAGCACGAGGCAGATCATAAACATCCTTGCCTTGGTGTGCCAACTGGTCAATTTCACGTCCCGCTGGGTAAGTCAAGCCCATCACACGCCCTACTTTGTCATAGGCCTCTCCAACAGCATCGTCACGCGTTTCACCGACAATCTTATAATCACCAGGTTCCTTGACGTAAACAAGTTCTGTGTGACCTCCTGAAACAAGCAAAGCCAACAAAGGATAAGTCAATTCTTTGACTTCACGCGCAGCCATCAAATGCCCTGCCATATGATTGACAGGAATAAGTGGGAGCTGGTGTGCCCAAGCAAAGGCTTTAGCGGCAGCCATTCCCACCAAAAGCGCCCCAACTAAGCCAGGACCATAAGTAACCGCAACAGCATCAAGGTCGCTCGCCTCAATTCCTGCTGCCTCCAGTGCATCCTGAAAACAAGTGGTCACCACTTCGACATGATGACGACTAGCCACTTCAGGCACCACGCCACCAAAACGCTTGTGGCTTTCCACCTGACTGGCAATAATATTACTTAAAAGCTCGCTCTCATTTTTTAAAACCGCAACGCTGGTTTCATCACAAGAGCTTTCCACAGCTAAAATATATCTGTCTTTCATTCGTTCGTTTACCTCTCACTGCCCTCACGTTTCATGATAATAGCGTCTTCAACTGGCTCATGGTAATAACGCTGACGCTTACCAATCACCTCAAAGCCAAATTTTTGATACAAAGCCTGCGCCGACGTATTTGACGCCCTGACTTCTAGGAAAATGGGAAAATCCACATGGTCCAAGTGCGCCAATAATTGACTTCCCCAGCCTTCTCCTTGACGGGCCTTCTTCACAGCGATATTTGTGATTTCCAACTCACCAACCAATTGTTGAATCACCAAAAAACCGATAGCCGTTTTGTCTACTTCCACAAAAAAATAATCCACATTATCCTGCTGCATATCCGACAAGATTTGCTCCTTGGTCCAAGGAGATTTGTCATAGACATCCGACAAAATATCATAAACGGCAGCTACTTTTTCTGTTAATTCTCTCATTTTTAGATACGTTTTATATAATCCGCGTGTGGGTTTTCTTCATGGTTTTTCAGCCAATTTTCCTCCGCTTCAACGCGTTTAAGGTAGTTCGGTACAAAACTATCCACATCCACTGGCGCTAAGGTTTGTCCATATTTTCCAATGGCATAAGCTGATGGCAATACTGGCAACACTTGAGCTTTGGGTAACGCCTCTTCAATTTGCGTCTGGAAAGGAGCCACTTCACCGACAAACAAGACGTCTTTTTCATCTTGAACGGCTGCTAAAACCTCTGGAAAGGCCATGTGAGCCTCTTCTTTCACCAATTGACCATCGCGATAAAATCCAGCATAAACGTTGTTTCGACGGGCATCCATCACAGGGACAATCATGCCTGAAAATTCTGTTGCCGCTGCCAAGGCATAAAGACTTGACACACCGACAAATTCAATGCCCAGCGCGTAAGCTAAGGTCTTGGCTGTTGCAACCGCCACACGTAGCCCCGTATAAGAACCTGGTCCCTGTGCGACCACAATCCTATCCAAATCAGCAGGTTTTAAATCCACTGAATTCATCAAAAAATCAATCGCAGGCATGAGATTGATACTGTGATTTTTCTTAACATTTACGGTAACATCCGCTAATAACTGCTCACCATCCAAGATGGCAACAGATAGAGCCTTACTTGATGTATCAAAGGCTAAAACTTTCATCATTTCAATTCCCTCACTTGATTCTAACTCTTATTTTATGATATAATTTTAATAATTGCAACGAATCAAGGCTAATTCATTACTCGTAAAATATCACATAGACGAAAATCAAGTAGCTACGGTACTATTTGATAGCTTTTGGTGTCGTTTAATTAGTTAGCCATAGGTAGTATAACGAGTCAAAGAAAGGATTATTATGATTTACAAAGTTTTTTATCAAGAAAATAAAGATCGCAACCCACACCGTGAGAAAACAAAAGTCATTTACCTTGAAGTTGAAGCTTCAAACGAATTAGAAGGACGCATCAAAACGCGTAAACTCGTTGAAGAAAAAACACCTTACAATGTCGAATTTATCGAACTTTTATCAGAAAAACACCTGGCTTACGAAAAAGAAACAGGTGCCTTTGAACTAACGGAGTTATAACATGTCACAAATCCATTTAAAACCCGAGGAAGTTGGGGTTTATGCTATTGGTGGCCTTGGAGAAATTGGGAAAAATACCTACGGTATTGAGTATCAAGATGAAATCATCATCGTTGACGCTGGTATCAAATTCCCTGAAGATGACCTCCTTGGTATTGATTATGTTATCCCTGATTATTCCTATATTGTTGAAAATGTGAAACGTATCAAAGCCCTTGTCATCACGCACGGGCACGAGGACCACATCGGTGGTATTCCTTTCTTGCTAAAACAAGCTAATATCCCTATTTATGCAGGACCTTTGGCTTTGGCATTGATTAAAGGAAAACTCGAAGAACATGGTTTATTACGCGACGCAAAACTATACGAAATCAATGCGGACACAGAGCTTACTTTCAAAAACTTGAGCGTCACGTTTTTCCGCACTACTCACTCAATTCCAGAACCTTTAGGAATTGTCGTTCACACCCCTCAAGGTAATATCGTATGTACGGGTGACTTCAAATTTGACTTCACCCCTGTCGGCGAACCTGCTGATTTACACCGTATGGCAGCTTTGGGAGAAGAAGGCGTCTTGTGTTTGCTTTCTGACTCAACAAACGCTGAAATCCCAACCTTCACTAACTCTGAAAAAGTGGTTGGCCAATCCATCATGAAAATCATCGAAGGCATTCATGGGCGTATTATCTTTGCGTCATTTGCCTCAAATATTTTCCGTTTGCAACAAGCAGCTGAAGCGGCTGTCAAAACAGGTCGTAAAATCGTTGTTTTCGGACGTTCAATGGAAAAAGCTATCATTAACGGGATTGACCTTGGGTATATCAAGGTTCCAAAAGGGACATTTATCGACCCTAGCGAGCTCAACAAATACCACGCTAGTGAAATTTTAATCATGTGTACAGGTAGCCAAGGGGAATCAATGGCAGCGCTTGCTCGCATTGCCAACGGTACTCACCGTCAAGTTACCCTACAACCTGGAGATACGGTTATCTTTTCTTCTAGCCCAATCCCTGGTAACACAACCAGCGTCAATAAACTGATTAACACTATCCAAGAAGCTGGTGTCGAAGTTATCCACGGTAAAGTCAATAATATCCACACATCAGGTCACGGTGGACAACAAGAACAAAAATTGATGCTTCGCCTCATGAAACCTAAGTATTTCATGCCTGTTCACGGGGAATACCGTATGCAAAAAATCCACGCTGGTTTGGCTATGGATGTCGGCATTCCTAAGGAAAACATTTTTGTTATGGAAAATGGGGATGTCTTGGCTTTGACAGCCCATTCAGCTCGTCGTGCAGGTCATTTCAACGCACAAGACATTTACGTTGACGGTAATGGTATTGGCGATATTGGTGCAGCTGTTTTGCGTGACCGTCATGATTTATCTGAATATGGTGTCGTGCTTGCGGTGGCAACAGTTGATTTTGACAGTCAAATGATTCTAGCTGGACCTGATATCTTGAGCCGTGGTTTCATTTACATGCGTGAATCAGGCGAATTGATTCGTGAAAGCCAACGTGTCTTGTTCAATGCCATCCGCATTGCCCTTAAAAACAAGGACGCTAGCATTCAATCGGTCAACGGTGCTATTGTTAATGCCCTTCGTCCATTCTTATACGAAAAAACAGAACGTGAGCCAATCATCATTCCGATGATTCTCACGCCAGATAACCCACAAGACAGTGGTAAATAAACCAAAAGAGAAGATGCACGATCTTCTCTTTTTTTATATCGACAAGTAAAAAAACACTAGAACGCTCAAACGCTCTAGTGTTTTAGTGTTATTGTGCAACCATGATACGAAGACCTTGGTCGATTTTTTCAGCAGCTTTGCGTCCTTCACGGATACCCCAAATCACAAGACTTGGTCCGCGACGAGCATCACCTGCAACAAAGACACGGTCATTATTGGTTGAATAATCATCATAAACGCTTTGAACACCAAATTGTTCAAAGAGTGATTTTTCAGCACCTGTGAAGCCCATAGCCAATAAGACAAGGTCAGCTTGGATGATTTCTTCCGTTCCTTCAATTGGTTTAAAGCCTGGACCCACTTTTACCGTTTTAGCGGCAATGACTTGGCCACGGTCAGCTCCGATAAATTCAGTGGTTGAGGTTGCGTAAGTTGTTAATGTTGTGTCTTGTACATAATCAGCCTCTTCTTGCCCATAACCCGTGCGTTTAATCATTGGGTATTCTGGCCAAGGGTTGCTTGGCAAGCGTTTTTCTGGTGGTTCTGGCGTGATTTCAAGCTGTTTAACACTTGCAGCCCCCAAACGAACGGCCGTTCCGATACAGTCATTTCCTGTATCACCACCACCAATAACAAGTACGTGCTTACCTTCAAGGGTTGGACCTAATTTTTTCGTTTCAGATGCCAAAACATTTTTCGTGGTTTCGGTTAAGAAATCGACGGCAAAACGCACGCCTGACAAATGACGTCCTGGAACATCCAAGTCACGTGGAACACTGGCCCCAGTAGCTAAGACGACACGGTCATATTGTTGCAAGAGTCCGTCCGCTGTGATGTCACGTCCAACTTCGGTATTGGCAATAAAGGTGATACCAAGATTTTCCATGACATCAATGCGGCGTTGAACAATTGCTTTATCCAATTTCATGTTTGGAATACCATACATCAAAAGCCCACCAAAACGGTCACTACGTTCATAAACTGTCACGTTGTGCCCTAGTTGATTGAGACGCCAAGCTGCAGCAAGCCCTGCAGGTCCTGAACCAATCACCGCCACTTTAAAGCCTGTGCGGTAAAGTGGACGACCTGAGTCCTCCACCCAGCCATTTTCAAAAGCAGTATCAATAATGAAACGCTCATTGTCATGAATGGTAACGCCTACGCCGTTAAGGCCTTCGGTACACCCTTTTTCACAAGGTGCCGGACAAACACGCCCTGTCATCTCAGGGAATGGATTGGTTCGAGATAGGCGCTCAAATGCACGCTTGTAATCACCCTTGTAAACCAAATCATTCCACTCTGGAATCAAGTTGTCGTTAGGACAGCCTGAAACGGCACGCCCACCACCGTAAAAAGTACCTGAGTGGCAAAATGGTACGCCACAAGTCATACAACGAGCCGCTTGTTTGCGACGCTCTTCTTCTGAGAGTGGGATTTGCAGTTCCTCAAAGTCCAAGATGCGTTCAGCAACAGGACGATAAGGATTGTCTTTTCGCTCATATTTCAAAAATCCAAATGGGTCCGCCATTTTAATTACCTCCTGTTACTTGTGCAAGTAGTTCTTCTTTTTCGGCAGCTGTTTCAGCTCCGCCTGTCGCAATTTCAAAGGTACGTAATTCTAGTTCGTCACCTTCTAAGCCAGTTTTAGCCAGAGCATGCTCAATATCGTGGATTTCGTGGAATTCTGTTGGATATACTTTGACAAATTTATCCACTTCTTGTGCCCAATTATCAAGCAAACGTTTGGCTTTAGCACTGCCTGTGTAGTCGTAATGTTTTTGAATCATATCAACCAAAACATCGTCCCCACGTGTTTCTCCAACTTTGTAGAGGTCAACCATTTCGCGATTGACTTTTTCAGCAAAGTCACCGTCAGCATCGTAAACATAAGCCACACCGCCACTCATACCAGCAGCAAAGTTGCGTCCTGTTGTGCCAAGGATAACCGCTACACCACCTGTCATGTATTCACAACCGTGGGCGCCAACACCTTCAACCACTACTTTTGCACCTGAATTACGGACACAGAAACGCTCACCCGCACGACCTGCAAAATAAGCTTCACCCTTGACCGCACCAAAGAGGGCAACATTTCCAACAATCGGTGAATGTTCCACATCGTAAGCCGCATCATACGGTGGTTTAACAATCAAGCGACCACCTGACATGGATTTGGCAATGTAATCATTGGCTTCACCAACCAAGGTCAACTCCATGCCTTGTGTGATAAAGCTTGCAAAGGATTGCCCTGCGATACCTGTGTATTCGTACTTAATCAAACCTGGTTCAAGTGTGTCGTTACCGTAACGTTCTGCTAGCCAACCAGCCATTCTCGCACCAACCGCACGTTGCACGTTATTGATGGATTCTTTAACCGTCACGCCAACGCCACTATCAACCGCTGCTTTGGCAAAGCCGTCCAACTCTTTCCATTGACGAGCATCTGCAAATGGGTCTTCTGTCTTACGGTTAATCGGATAAGCTGTTCCCAAGATACGTGAGAAATCAAGTGATTTGGCTTTCCCTTTTGGAATGAATTTGGCTTTCAAGATTTCAGAATGCCCAACCATTTCATCAACTGAGCGGAAGCCAAGTTCAGCCATGTACTCACGCAATTCTTCTGCCATGAACATCATCATGTTAATCAAGTGTTCTGGTTTTCCAGCAAAATGCTGACGCAACTCTGGATTTTGTGTTGCAACACCAACAGGGCAGGTATTGAGCGAGCAAACACGCATCATCACACAACCGATAGAAATCAAAGCCAAGCTAGCAAATGAATATTCTTCAGCCCCAAGAAGTGTCGCTACGGCAAGGTCACGACCTGTCATCAATTTACCGTCAGTTTCCAAAGTCATGCGTTGACGTAAACGGTTAAGAGATAGCGTTTGATGCGCTTCTGCCAAGCCCATTTCCCACGGCAAACCAGCGTCACGGACCGAATTACGAGGAGAGGCACCTGTTCCACCGTCATAGCCTGAAATAACGACCTTGTCCGCACCAGCCTTAACACAACCTGTGGCAATAGTTCCAACACCTGTGCTTGACACCAACTTGACATTGATTTTTGCATAAGGATTAATTGCTTTGAGGTCATAAATCAGCTGCGCCAAATCTTCAATTGAGTAAATGTCGTGATGCGGTGGTGGTGAAATCAAACGCACACCAGGCGTTGCCCCACGAATTTCAGCAACCCAAGGGAAGACTTTTTGACCAGGCAATTGCCCACCTTCACCAGGTTTTGCCCCTTGTGCGAGTTTAATCTGAAGTTCTTCTGCAGACATGAGGTATTCCGCATTCACCCCAAAACGTCCAGAAGCCACCTGTTTAATCTTAGAATTCAAATTGCGTCCGTCTGGTTGGACTTTGAAACGGTTACGATTTTCGCCACCCTCACCAGAGTTTGATTTGGCTCCAAGGGCATTCATAGCTTCTGCAATGGTTTCATGAGCTTCTTTAGACAATGAACCAAAACTCATGGCACCAACCTTGAAACGTTTGACAATAGTTTCAGCAGGCTCGACTTCAGACAAATCTACTTTTGGACGGTCAGAATGGAATTCCCAAATCGAACGCAGTGTTGTCGGTGTTTCCAAAGCTTCTTTGTCTAGTTCAGCCGTGTATTCTTTGAATAGTTTGTAATCGCCTGTACGAACAGCCTGTTGGAAATTGTAAATGGTGTGTGGGTTAAACAAATGGTATTCACCGTCAGCCTTGAATTGGTAAATACCGCCACTTTGCAAGTAATCCCCACGACGTGGACCAAAAGCATCTTCGATACGTTGCAGGTATTCTTTTTCAATTTGGTCTAGTGACAAGCCACCAATACGCGTTACAGTTCCTGTAAAGTATTTGTTGACAACAGCATCAGACAAACCAACTGCTTCAAATAGCTGGGCACCCTTGTAACCAAGGATAGTAGAAATTCCCATACGGCTCATGATCTTGACAATACCTTTTTCTGAAGCTTTGCGGTATTTTTCAAATGCCTGCTCATCTTTACCGTATTCTTTTAAGGTCGCATAAGCTCCGTAAGGGTGAATGGCTGCCGCACCGTAACCTACCAAGGTCGCAAAATGATGCACTTCAACTGCTTCAGCCGTATCCACCACAATCGAGAATTGGCTAGCTTTACCCTTGACAACCATGTAATTGTTCAAACCAGAAACGGCCAACAACATTGGAATCGTTGTTTGATTTTCTTGAATGTGACGGTCTGACAAAATAATAATCTTGCTGCCGTTATCCACAGCTTTTTCCGCCGCCTTAAACAAGTTTTCCAAAGCACGTTGCAAACGGTTGTGAGAAGGTTCAACCACATCATAAACCGTTGACAAGGTTGTTGCACGGTAGCGCTCATCTTGCAACTGAGCGATTTTCGCAAATTCTTGGCTTGACAACATTGGACTGTCAATCTTGACTTTCACACAGTTGTCCGCCCCATCTGCCTTGAAATTACCATCGCCACCCAAGTAAACACTCGTTGACACCACGATTTGTTCACGAATGGCATCAATTGGCGGATTGGTAACTTGCGCAAATTGTTGTTTGAAGAAGGTGAAAAGGGATTGATTTTTATGAGAAAGCACTGCTAATGGGCTATCAAATCCCATCGAAATAACAGGTTCTTCTCCTTTTTCAGACATCGGTAAAATCACCGTGCGAATGACTTCTTCTGTGTAGCCATAAGCCTTCCACATGGTATCAATGTCTGTGGTTTCTTCTTGTAATTCGGCTGCCTCAAAGTCTTTTAAATGAGCGATATTTTCTTCCACCCATTCCTTGTAAGGATGCTGAGCAGCGTAATAAGCCTTGACTTCTTCATTGCGCATCAATCTGCCTGAAGTGGTGTCAATCAACATCATGTTACCAGGACCAAGCACACCTTTTTCAACCACACGACTTGGTTCAAGGTCCACTACACCTGATTCACTTGAGCAAATCAAGAAATTATCCTTCGTCAATGAATAACGGCTAGGACGCAAACCATTACGGTCCAAACGTGCACCAACCATATCACCGTCAGAAAAGACAAGGGCCGCTGGACCATCCCAAGGCGCTACAAAGCTTGACGCATATTCGTAGAAAGCCTTCAAATCATCTGAAAGCCCAGATTCTTCACCCCAAGCTTCAGGAACCATCATCAACAAGCTTTGCGGGATATCACGACCATTACGGTAAAGATATTCCAAACAGTTTTCTAACTTAGCCGAATCTGAATTTTCCTCGTTGTAAACCTCAATCTGATGACTGTGCATCCAGTTTTCCGCACCACGAAGGGTATTGATTTCACCATTGTGAGCTAAAAAGCGAAATGGCTGCGCACGGTCCCAAGATGGGAAAGTATTGGTCGAAAAGCGTGAGTGAGTCAACGCAATGTGAGATTTGAAGTGCTCATCTTGCAAATCAGGGTAAAATAGCCCGACCTGAAAAGCGTGTAACATTCCTTTATACACAATAGTTTTACTCGATAACGAACAAATGAAAAATTCATCTGCTGAGAACGTCTTCTCCATTTGACGACGCAACTGGAACAATTGGTCCTCAAAATCACGCCCTGCTTTCGTGTCGTCTGGTTTCTTAATAAACACTTGGACAAAGCTTGGCATGATTTCCTGAGCTGCTGGACCGCAATTATCATAACGAAACGGCACATCACGCGTCATCAACACATGAAAACCAGCCAATTTTATCTCAGCCTTAACAGCCTCTAAAAGACTAGCCTTGGCTTCTGCGTTTTGTGGTAAAAAGAGCTGAGCGACAGCATAGTCACCCTTTTTAGGCAAGCTATAACCCGCTTCTTTTGCCTTTAGTTTGAAAAATTCATCAGGCAAGGCGAGCAACATCCCAGCCCCATCTCCAGTGTCAGGTTCGGCACCTGTCCCACCACGGTGATTCATTCGTGTCAACATCGTCAATGCATAGTCAATCAAAGTATGACTAGCCATGCCATCAATTTGGGCAACAAATCCCATTCCACAAGCATCAGACTCGAAAGAGGGGTCCCAAAGCGTTGTTTTTTGTGCCTCTATAGCACCTGTGTTCATAGCCTTCACTCCAATCATCGTATAAATAATCTAATTATTCAGAATATTGTAATATATTGTACCATATTTTGAGGCGTTAGAGTAGTCATTCTAGACATTTTTTGATAAAATATACTCTTTTACTCAAAATATTATCGGTTATCTATTCTTATGAGGGGTAAAAGTGGTCGCACTTCTTCAAAATCAATTGAAAAGAAAAGACTGAAGAAAAGTCCCATAGAGGACTGTTTCTCCAATCTGTTCTCACTATGCCTTAATATAAATCTAAGTAGTTATCAATTTCCCATTGTGAAACGAATGCTGCGTAGCTTGACCATTCAATTTTCTTAGATTCCACAAAATTTGTATAAATGTGCTCACCAAGAGCTGCTTTAACAACTTCATCTTCTTGCAAGGCTTTAACCGCATTATGCAAAGTAGAAGGAAGGTCGCGAATGCCTGCTTCTTTACGTTCTTCTTCAGTCATCACATAAATATTTGATTCTACTGGAGCTGGAGCTTCAATTTTATTTTCAATACCATCAAGACCTGCTTCAAGAAGAACTGCAAGTGCTAAGTATGGGTTTGCTGTTGGGTCAACAGAACGAAGTTCCAAACGAGTTCCCATACCACGAGATGCAGGAACGCGAATAAGTGGTGAACGGTTACGACCAGCCCATGCAATGTAAACAGGTGCTTCATATCCAGGAACCAAGCGTTTGTATGAGTTTACAGTTGGATTCATAATAGCAGTATAGTTGTAAGCATGTTTCATCAAACCGCCAAGGAAGTAGTAAGCTGTTTCTGACAATTGCATTCCTTTTGGATCTTCTGTATCAAAGAAAGCATTGTTGCCATCGTAGTCAAACAATGACATGTTACAGTGCATACCAGAACCATTAATACCGAATTTTGGTTTTGCCATAAATGTTGCGTAAAGACCATGTTTACGAGCAATTGTTTTAACAACGAGTTTGAAAATTTGAATGTTGTCACATGCTTTCAAAACATCAGCATATTTGAAATCAATTTCGTGTTGTCCAACCGCAACTTCGTGGTGACTTGCTTCAACTTCAAATCCCATTTCAGTCAACACGTTAACGATTTCACGACGTGTGTTATCAGCAAGGTCTGTTGGTGCAAGGTCAAAATAACCACCGCGGTCGTTTACTTCAAGAGTTGGTTCACCTTTTTCATCCAATTTGAACAAGAAGAATTCTGGTTCTGGACCAAGGTTAAATGATTTGAAACCAACTTTTTCCATGTGACGTAGAGCACGTTTCAAGTTACCACGTGGGTCACCTGCAAAAGGCTCACCTTCTGCTGTGTAAATGTCACAAATCAAACCTGCAACAGCACCATTTTCACCACCCCAAGGGAAAACAGTCCATGTGTCAAGGTCAGGATGTAAAAACATATCAGATTCGTTGATGCGTACAAATCCTTCGATTGAAGAGCCGTCAAACATAGCTTTGTTGGCTAATACTTTGTCAAGCTGTTCATCAGTAGCTGGGATTTCCACGTTTTTCAATGTTCCAGCAATATCTGAAAACATCAAGCGTAGAAATGTTACATTTTTTTCTTTAACTTCGCGACGAATGTCTGATGCTGTAATAGTCATGAATTAAGGTCTCCTTTTTTTACAGAAAGCCGATACACTCGACTTAGATGCGCCAATTACTAATATACTGCGATGGGGTTGAAAAACGCCCTTGGTTTCGGAGTTCATCTTGTAAGATACGGCGAACATCAGCATCGGTCAAAGATTTCTGTTTTTGATTAGCTTTGTCTTGCCGCTCCGCATACTCACGTTTAATCGCTGCAATATTAAGCCCCTCATTGAGAAAATCTTTGATTTCAAGCAATCGATCCATGTCATTCAACGAATACATGCGACGATTCCCCGATGTTCTCTCCGGCGTAATTAAGCCCTGATCTTCATAATAACGAATCTGACGTGCAGTTAAATCTGTCAACTTCATTACTGTTCCAATAGGAAATACCGCCATGGAACGTCTGAGTTCTTTTTCTCTCATGATGACCTCCTTCCGCTATCCATTATAATCTGAAAATTCTAAACTGTCAACCCTTTATGTTATAAAACATGACATATAATTTTATTTATGTTCTCGCCTACGAATTAATTTCCGAACTTCATTGACATCCGCATTAACAATAATGGCTACAAAGACCCCGCAGAAGGTTTCAAAAATACGTGCAAAAACGTATAAGACCGTATCTCCAGGCGGAATAGAAAGCGTAATAATCAAAAGAGCAGACGTCCCTCCAATGATTCCTGCTTTATTGTTGATAGCCACATTTATCATAATGCCCAGCATCGAAAAAATAGGGATGAAAACTAAGGTAACCCAGAAATGGTAGTCAAAAAATTGATTGATAAAAAAGAAAATCAGTGATAAGAAACCACCTACACTATTTCCCACAACCCTTGAAAAGCCAAAATGCACGCTTTTATCAAAATTTTCGCGTAAACAGAAAACAGCCGTCAAAGTCCCGATTTGCAATCCTTCCCATCCAAACAGGTGAAAAATCAACAAGACTAAGAAAACGGCTAATCCGGTCTTAATGGTCCGCATGCCTAATCTAAATTTACTAGGGTCAAACTTATAATTTGCCAAAAGATTTTTTAAATAATTCATAACTCACAACCATTTATATTTCTTTTATTGTATCATATTTTGCGGCTTTTTTGGGGAAAGCGGGGTAAACTAAGCACACAAAACGTTCATTTTTCTCTCATCGATTAGGCCATTGCAGATTTTTACAACAAATAAAAACATACTAAGATTAGTAGTGAGAAAATCTCCGACGGGAGAAAGTACTCTCTACTTTTTCTTTTATGTTAAAGTAGTGGTGTCTTGTTAAGTCGAGTTCTCTT
>NZ_DEQF01000045.1:0-28155 GCF_002360305.1 Streptococcus sp. UBA3373
CAACTTTTTGGGGTCAGTACATCCACGCTCCTTCTTATTAGATGATAATCCCTTCCAAATGGTCAAGCTCATGCTGGCAAATTTGGGCTGGTAAACCTGTTAAGGTCAAGGTTTGACGTTGCCAGTACTTATCTAAGAAAGACACTTCGATGGTTTGGTAACGACGTGTCGGACGAGCCCCAGACAATGATAGGCAAGATTCTTTGGTATCAAATGGAATGGATTTGTTGAGCAAGACGGGATTGAACATCACCACATCTGCCACTCCCATATTCACAATAATCACACGCTTTATCACGCCAATCATATTGGCTGCCATGCCGATACACTGATCACGATTGGCTTCCAAGGTATCTTGCAAGTCCTGCGCTAAATACAAATCGTCTTTTGTAGCGTCTTCTGATTTTTGCGCCAAGAAAAAGGTGTCTTTTACAATCTCTTTAATCATGTTTTCTCCCATCGTTCTTTTATCCGATAGTATTATTATACCAAAAAAAGAGCCCACTAAGTGAGCTCTTTAGAGGTAGAATCGTCTGATTAAACGATACCTTGTGCTGACATGGCTTCAGCCACTTTAAGGAAACCAGCGATGTTGGCACCAACAACAAGGTCGCCTTCTGCACCAAATTCTTTGGCTGCTGCTGCTGCGTTTTCGTAGATGCCTTTCATGATGTCATAAAGTTTGGCATCAACTTCTTCAAATGACCATGCTGTGCGTTGGCTGTTTTGAGCCATTTCAAGCGCTGATACGGCTACACCACCAGCGTTAGCTGCTTTGGCAGGACCAAATGACACACCTGCTTTTTGGAAGACTTCGATAGCTTCAAGCGTTGATGGCATATTAGCCCCTTCTGTAACAGCGATAACGCCATTAGCAGCAAGGGTTTTAGCGTCTTCTTCGTTAATTTCATTTTGTGTTGCACATGGGAAAGCAAGGTCAGCTTTGATTGACCAAATTGAACCTTCACCTGCTGGTGTGAAAGTAGCACTTGGACGAGCGTCAGCGTATTTAACGATACGAGCACGTTCGACTTCTTTCAATTGTTTCAAGAGAGCAACGTCAATACCTTCTGGGTCGTAAACGTAACCTGATGAATCTGAAACGGCAACGACTTTAGCACCAAGAGATTGCAGTTTTTCAGTCGCGTAAATAGCTACATTACCAGAACCTGAAACGATAGCCACTTTACCAGCGAAATCTTCGCCACGTGCTTTCAACATTTGTTCTGCAAAGTAAACAGCACCATAACCAGTCGCTTCTGTACGGGCAAGCGAACCGCCGTAAGTCAACCCTTTACCTGTTAGAACACCTGTGTATTCGTTGCGAAGGCGTTTGTATTGACCGTAAAGGTAACCAATTTCACGTCCACCAACACCGATATCACCCGCAGGAACATCTGTATCAGCCCCAATGTGTTTGCTCAATTCTGTCATGAAGCTTTGGCAGAAACGCATGATTTCATTGTCTGATTTTCCTTTAGGGTCAAAGTTTGAACCACCTTTACCACCACCAATTGGTTGGCCAGTCAATGAGTTTTTGAAGATTTGTTCAAAACCAAGGAATTTGATGATTGATTGGTTAACAGATGGGTGGAAACGAAGACCACCTTTGTATGGACCAATCGCTGATGAGAATTGCACGCGGTAACCACGGTTAACCTGAACATGACCTTGGTCATCTACCCAAGGCACACGGAATGAAACGATGCGTTCTGGTTCAACCAAACGTTCGAGAAGATTTTCGTCAATGTATTTTGGATATTTATCAAACACGGGAACAAGTGATTCAAACACTTCTCCAACGGCTTGCAAAAATTCTGGTTCATGAGCATTTTGTGCTTTGACTTTTTCAAAGACACTTGTTACATAGGCTTTACCTGTTGTCATATCTATTCCTCCGGAATTTAGATTATAATCAAACAAAATGACTATATGAATATTATAAAATTTTCTGAAAATTATTGTCAAGTATTTACGTTCTTTTTTGCATTCTCTTTACAAAAGAGACTTTAAAATCACCGAAAATTCAAATGATTGGCAAATAGTTGATATTCTTTAGCAGCTTCCTTTTCCTTTTGCTAAAAATATGGTACTATAAGGGTAACGAACGAGGAGGTCTTTTATGAAACGTCTTTCATTATGGTCAGGTGTGATTGCCTTACTGATTGGGATTTGGCTTTTTGTCCGTCCTTTTACGACAACTGCTATGATTGGTTGGATTATCGCTTTTTTGGTCTTTATGTCAGGGTTAACCAGCCTCATCATGTACACCAATAGCGTCGAACGACAATTTTGGTACTTGTTGCAAAGCATCTTATCCATTGTGTTTGGGATTATTTTATTATCAAGTTCTGCCTTTTCACTCTCAAATGTAGTGATTACGGTTGCTGCTTATTGGATTTTAATTAGTGGATTCCTTCGCTTGGTCGGTGGGATTCAAATGCGAAAAGCTGGTTTTTACGATGCCAATCGTTTCCTAAGCTCTGCGATTTTGGCTATCTTCCTTGGTATTTTCCTACTCTTTAACCCAACATTGTCTGCGATTTTCATCGGACGTTTGACTGGACTTTTGCTCATAGCAGTCGGCGCGTCAGGCATTGCCTTTTCATTCCGTATCTAGCCCCAAATACTTAAAAAGAACCTGTTAGTAGGTTCTTTTTTATGTTTTTAACGATTGTCAATGGTTTCAGGATACAGGTCGTGATTCATCAAGCGGTACTCTGCCATTTTTTCATACTTAGTACCTGGTTTACCATAATTAAAGTAAGGGTCAATCGACAAGCCTCCACGTGGGGTGAATTTTCCCCAAACCTCAAGGTAGCGTGGTTCCAAGAGCGCAATCAAATCCTTACCAATGGTATTGATGCAATTTTCATGAAAATCCCCATGATTGCGGTAGCTAAATAGGTAGAGTTTCAGCGATTTTGATTCCACGCAACGTTGGTCAGGAATATAAGAAAAGTAAATGGTCGCAAAATCTGGCTGGCCAGTCATAGGGCACAGCGACGTGAATTCAGGGCAATTGAATTTGATAAAATAGTCGTTATCGACATGGCGGTTATCAAAAGCCTCCAAAATATTTGGGTCGTATTCGTAAATGTAGTCTGTTTTTTGATTGCCCAAAAGGGTTAAATCTTTCATTTCATCTGTTTTTGTCATGTTAGCTCCTTTTTAAACGCCTCGTTGGTTGTCATATAATAAGGTGTGTAATTGGGGCAAGACGCATACGCTTTGCCAATCTGGGTCTTTGGCCACACTATCCCATAGTTGCTTTAAACGAACCAATTGGTGCTCCACAATATTGCCACTAGCATTTGGCTCGGGATTGCCTGCTGATAAATACAAAACATCAGGCTGGTAACGTTTTTGAATGGCTTTGGCAAAAGCCAAATCGGCTTCATCAAAGACAGGAATTTTAAAGGTAACTTGGTCTTTGTCTAGTTGTGACACAATAAAATCTAAGGTGTCCAATTGGACAGTCATCTGACTTGAAGGTGGTTTTGGGCTCAGAGTTACTTGGTCAATATCTTTTAACCAATCTTGCCAGCGAGAACCTTGCGTTTCAACAGCTAAGGTCACTCCTCTGGCTTTTAATTTAGCCACCAATTCTGCCATATTGGCTGCCAGCAAGCAAGGATTACCACCTGACAAGGTCACATAATCATATTGCCCCAGTTGGTCCAATGCAGCAATGACTTCATCAGCCGTCATGCGTCTAGGTTTTTCGGAACCATCCCAAGTAAAGGCAGAATCACACCAAGCACAGTGGTAATCACATCCTCCTGTTCGCACAAACATGGTCTTTTGCCCAATTGCTCGCCCCTCTCCTTGAAAGGTGGGACCAAAAATCTCAAGAATGGGTAGTGTCAGCGGTCGTTTTGACATCCTTATCCCACTCCCTTCTAAATTCTGCAAAAGAGGTTGGCGTTTCATACAGACGCACAGATTCTAGTCTTATATCGCGTTCTGTCGGCAAATGGGTCTGAACTTGTTTGAAAATCCAGTACACCATGTTTTCTGCTGTTGTGTTCATGTAAGGCAAACTTTCGTTGAGGTAACGGTGGTCGAGATAGGGTTCCAAGTGCGTTTTGTAAATGGCTTTCAAATCCCCAAAATCCACCGCCATGCCACGATGGTCTAAAAAACCTGATACCGCTATTTGCAAGTGATAGGTATGTCCGTGTAGGGCTTTGCATTTCCCCTCATAGTCAAATAAATGATGGGCAGCATCAAAGGTAAATTCTTTAGATACGCAGACACGGCGAGGGCAATAAACCAAAGATTCACCCGTTTGGGTTTTTACTTCTGTTGGTATTTGAAACATTAAGCCTCACCTCTTCTAGCCAGATATTGCTCTAGGCCTGCTTGGCGAAGGTGGCAGGCTGGGCATTCCCCACAACCACTACCTTTGATACCGTTGTAGCAAGTCAAGGTATGGTCACGCACGTACTCAAATTTTCCTAGTTGGTCAGCCAATTCCCAGGTTTCTGATTTATCCAGCCACATCAAGGGTGTCTGAATAACAAAATCATAAGCCATAGCCAAATTCAAGGTCACGTTGAGGGATTTGACAAAGGAATCGCGACAATCAGGATAACCTGAAAAATCCGTTTCGCAAACACCTGTCACAATGTCAGTAATCCCAAGCCCTTTCGCAAGAACTGCAGCAAAAGATAAGAACAAATGATTTCTGCCATCCACAAATGTATTTGGCAGGTCATCCTTAGGATTTTCAATTGCAATGTCGCGTGTCAGCGCATTTTCTGTTAATTGTCCCAACAAAGACATATCCAACAAGTGGTGCTTGACCCCTTGTTCTTTGGCAATCTGCTTTGCGACTTCAATTTCTAAACTGTGTCGTTGACCATAATTAAAGGTTACTGCTTCAACGTGTTCGTAGTGTTTTAGTGCCCAAAATAAACAAGTGGTGGAGTCTTGTCCTCCACTAAAAACAACAAGGGCTGATTGGCGTTTCATGTCCATTCTCCTCTATCTTTTCTAAGATATTTGGGTCAAAAAAAGCCCCTATGAAAAAGTCCATAGGAGCGCTAATATCAGTCATAGAGCTGGTTTTTTTTAGCGATGGCTTTTCCCAAACATCGTTATAATAACAGTATCTATGATAACATCTTTCAAGCAGATATTCAATGGGGATTGTCAATTAACTGCTCTTGCTAAATTGACTGTTGTACAAATCATAGTAGAAACCTTTAGCGGCAAGTAGGCTTTCATGGTTTCCTTGTTCGATAATTTGACCGTTATTTAACACCAAAATCTTATCAGCCTCTTGAATCGTTGACAAACGGTGGGCAATGACAAAGCTAGTGCGTCCTTCCATCAAATTCGTCATGGCTTTTTGGATAAGCAATTCCAAGCGTGTATCAACTGATGAAGTCGCTTCGTCCAAGATAAGAATTTTAGGGTCAGCGAGCAAGGCACGCGCAATGGTCAACAATTGTTTTTGCCCCAAGGAAACGTTGGTTGATTCTTGGTTCATCTCCATGTTGTAGCCACCTGGCAAGGTCCGAATGAAATGGTCAACGTTGGCAGCCTTGGCAGCCGCAACAATTTCCTCATCCGTCGCCTCTAAATTACCAAAGCGAAGGTTTTCCTTAATGCTAGCCTCGTAGAGCCAAGCGTCTTGCAAAACCATTCCAAATTGTTTGCGGTATTCTTGACGAGAGAGATTACGAATATCATGCCCGTCGATTTTGATAGAACCACCAGTCACATCGTAAAAACGCATCAAAAGGTTAATCAAGGTCGTCTTACCAGCACCTGTCGGACCAACGATGGCAACCATTTCACCTGGTTTGACCTCCAGATTAAAGTTTTGAATCAAAGGCTTGTCTGCAACATATTGGAAA
Organism: Streptococcus sp. UBA3373; assembly: GCF_002360305.1. Lineage (NCBI taxonomy): Bacteria > Bacillati > Bacillota > Bacilli > Lactobacillales > Streptococcaceae > Streptococcus > Streptococcus sp. UBA3373. The sequence continues at coordinate 5,868 of NZ_DEQF01000045.1, forward strand.
GACACATTTTCAAAGCTGACTTGTCCTGTCAAATCATGTGTCAAATGTTCTGTGACTTGTGACACTTCATCAGGTTCATCCAACACTTCAAAGATACGGTCTAAAGATGATTTGGCACTTTGAAGAACGCTGGCTAGCTGAGTGATGGTTTGGACGGGTTGGCTAACTTGCCAAACGTATTGCACAAAGGCCTGCATATTACCAATTGTCAAAGTTCCTGAAAGCACTTGAAGGGCACCAATTGCTGCGATAATCAAGTAAGCCATATCTGAAATGGCACTAAGCACAGGCATCATTATCCCTGAAATAAAGCTGGCTTTAAAGCCGACTTCTTGCAAGTTTTGCGTAATCTCACGGAATTCCTCACTTGAAATTTCTTCACGTCCGTACAACTTCAAGACATTAAAACCTGTTAGATTTTCTTGAACAAAACCATTCATATCACCAAGAGCATCGGCTTGTTTCTTGAAATAAGGTTGCGATTTTTTCAAGATGAACTGAGCACTGACATAAGTGATTGGAATCATGACAATCACGATCATCGCCAATTGCCAGTTGAGGTAGAGCACCATAGCAATAACCAAAATAATGGTTAAAAAGGCATTGATAATCTGCAAGAAACTTTGTTGAAGGGCATTTGAAACGGTTTCGATATCCGATGTGAAACGCCCCAAGACATTCCCAAATTGTTGATTATCAAAGTAAGAAACGGGGACTTTATTAATTTTTTCACTCAAATCATGACGCAAATCACGGATACTATTTTGCACCGCATTGGTCATAAAGTAGCTTGACCCATAACTGCCCAATTCGTAAAGCAAGCCGCGCAGGAAGTAGAGCACCAAAATCACGCCAATGTAGGTGGTATCGATGTGCGCACCTGGAATCCCTTTTGCCATATCGATGAGGTTAGCTGTCAATTCGGTGATAGCCAAACCGAGAACAAAAGGTTCTAGCACGCTCATCACACTACTGAGCACTTTTAGGAAGATGGCAAAAAAGAGCGCTCCTTTATAATGCCTAAGGTAATCCCACAAGCGTAGAAAAGCATTACGTTGTTTCATCCTTATTCTCCTCCCATTTCATCCATATTTTTCAGTTGGGAATTGGTAATTTCACGATAAATGTCATTGGTTTTCATCAATTCATCGTGTGTACCACGTCCAACAATTTCACCATTATCCAAGACAATGATGTGGTCTGCGTCCATGATGGTTCCGATACGTTGTGCCACAATCAAAACTGTCGCATCTTGCGTGACTTCTTTCAAGCGTGCACGTAATTGCGCATCGGTTTTATAGTCCAAAGCAGAGAAAGAGTCGTCAAAGATGTAAATATCTGGTTTTTTGACCACCGCACGCGCAATAGACAAACGTTGTTTTTGACCACCTGACAAGTTGCTTCCGCCTTCTGCAAGGTGGGTTTGGTAACGCTCGTCCTTGCTTTCGATGAAGTCTTTCGCCTGAGCCACTTCCGCCGCTTCTTGCAATTCAAAAGTGCTGGCATCCACTTTCCCATATTTAAGATTTTCCTCGATCGTTCCTGTAAAGAGCAGCGCTTTTTGTGGAATGAAGCCGATTTTTTGACGCAAGGCCTTGAGCTGGTAATCGCGAACGTCCACGCCATCCACCAAAATACGGCCCAAAGTCACGTCATAAAAACGTGGAATCAAATTAACCAAGGATGATTTTCCAGAACCTGTCGAACCAATAAAGGCAACCGTTTCACCTGGCTTGGCTTTAAAGGAAATGTCTTTTAGTACTGGGCTTTCGGTTTCTCCAGGATAAGCAAAAGTGACCTTGTCAAATTCTAAATAACCTCTCTTATCAGTTGTTGTCACGCCATTTTCATTTGGATTGATCGAAATAGGCATATCCATCACTTCTGTGATCCGTTCGCTAGAAACCACGACTTTGGGATACATGGTAAAAAGATTAGCAAACATCAAGAAAGAGAACAAGGCATGGAAACTGTACTCGATAAAGGCAACCAAATCACCAATTTGTAGATTTCCTTTACCAAGCGGATTAAGGGCAAACCACACAATAGCCACAATCATAGCAACAATAATTTGCACAAATAAAGGTTCTGTCAAACCTGTGAGCTTGAACAAGCGACTTGAAATATCCTTGTATTCTTCGTTTTTTTGGTCAAAACGTTCTTCTTGGAATTCTTCACGAGCAAAGGCGCGGATAACACGCAAGCCTGTGAGGTTTTCACGAACATACTGGTTGATTTTATCTAGCGTTGCTTGTTGTTTTTCAGATAATGGTCGTGTCTTAACAGCAACGTAATAGACAACCAAAATCAAAAGGGGAATAGCAACAGCGACAATCCAAGCCAAAGATGGGCTGGTGATTAAAATCATGGCCACACTGAAAATCATCATCAAAGGTGTCACCACCCCGATACGCAACGATTGTTCAGCAAACTGCATCAAAATAAAGGCGTCACTGGTAATCCGAGTCACCAGCGAAGACACCCCAATTTGCTCGTACTCATAATGCGAATATTCTTGCAATTTGTCATACATATCATTACGCATATCTTTAATCATGTTTGTCGTGATTTTCCCAGCCGCATAAGCTAAGGTAATTCTACCAATCACCCCAATAACAACAATCGCAAACATAATCATTGCCCAAAAGTAAACTTGCTGTCGGTCGTTTGCCGTTATCCCTTGGTCAATCATACGCGCCAAGGCTGTTGGCAAACCAAGGTTAACCAAGACAAATGCCAAGGCACCAAAGACGTCCAAAACAAGCCATTTGGGATATTTTTTCAAATAAGTCCAAATGAGTTTCATAGCTCTTATCCTTCCTCTTTTATTTTTCCTTCAACAGCACTCTAGCAAGCAAACGTATGAACGTTTACTCGGCTAAGTCACTTAAATACTCATAACGTTCGTATTTTTCCAGCAAGGTTTCATTGGCAGCATCTAGCGAGCGTTGCAGTTCTGCTAATTTGCCATAATCGCTGGCATTTTCTTGCATTTGAGTTTCGATGGTTTCGATGTCTTCTTCTAATTTGGCAATCTCATCTTCGATGGTTTCCCATTCTTGTTTTTCAAAGTAAGACATGCGTTTTTTCTTCGTTTTTTCTTTTTCTGCTTTGGGTGCAGCTGCCTTCTTAGCTTGCTCAGTCGCTACATTTTCTTCAAAAGCCTCTTCGTCCAAATAATCGGTGTAATTACCGAAAAAGGCACGCACTTGACCATTTTCAAAAGCGAGAATTTTATTGGCTACTTTGTCAAGGAAGTAGCGATCGTGGCTCACTGTGATAACAGGTCCCGAAAATGTTTGCAAGAAATTTTCAAGAATAGTCAAAGTTGCAATATCAAGATCATTAGTCGGTTCGTCAAGTAACAAGACATTAGGCTTTTCAATCAAAATCTTAAGCAGATACAGGCGCTTCTTTTCACCACCTGATAATTTTGAAATCAAGGTTCCGTGTGTTGAGCGAGGGAATAAAAATTGCTCCAGCAATTCCGTGATGCTCGTTGTCCCAACGCTCGTTTTCACCTCATCTGCTACTTCTTGCAGGTAATTAATCACGCGTTTATTCTCATCTATGTCTTTTATCAATTGCGAGAAATAACCAATGCGGACGGTTTCCCCAATGTCCAGTTGACCGCTAGTTGGCTGCAAATCACCATTGATAAGGTTGAGTAAGGTTGACTTTCCAACACCATTGTCACCCACAATCCCAATACGGTCCTTGTTTTGCACCAACAAATTAAAGTCCTGCAAAATTGGTTTATTGGGGTAAGCAAATGAAACATCCTTAAATTCGATAACCTTTTTACCAATACGGCTGGTTTCAAAATGAATTTCCATTTCGCTGGACTGCTTAGTACCTGATAAATCAGCTTTTAAGTCATTAAAACGATTGATACGGGCTTGTTGCTTGGTTGCACGTGCTTGCGGCTGAGTCCGCATCCAGGCTAATTCTTGCTTGTAAAGTTGTTTTTTCTTATGCAAGGTTGCTGCATCACGCTCATCTTGCTCCGCACGCAAGCGCACATAATCTTGGTAATTTCCCTGATATTCCGTCAATTGACTATCAGCCAACTCAAAAATACGCGTTGCCACATTATCCAAGAAATAGCGGTCGTGGGTGATAAAGAGCACGGTTTTCTTACTGTTCTTCAGAAATTGCGTCAACCAAGCAATGGTATCAATATCCAAGTGGTTGGTTGGTTCGTCCAATAACAATAAGTCCGCATCATTCAAGAGGACCTGAGCCAATTGCACACGGCGACGGAGCCCGCCAGACAAATCACCGACTTTTTGCGACAAATCATGCAAGCCTAACTTGGTCAAGACCGTTTTGACTTCGCTTTCAATGGTCCAAGCATCAAGAGAATCCATTTCTGCCATGACTTTTTCTAGCTGAGCTTGGTTGGATTCGTTATAGTCTGCCATCAATTGCTCATAGGTTTTAATCAAAGCCATTTCCCGCAAATCAGATGATAACACCGTGTCCAAAATCGTTTTGTTATCATCAAAATCAGGTTCTTGGGTCAAATAAGTAATTTTATAACCATTTTTAGCTGAAAATGGAGAAACATCTCCATCAAAACCAAGTCGACCTGAAATCACATCCAGCAGCGTCGTTTTACCTGTTCCATTGACCCCAATAATCCCAATACGGTCATAATCGTGCATGATAAAGGAAATATCACGAAAAACCGTCTTGTCACCGACTGATTTTGTTAAATGTTCTACAATAAAGTCACTCATTTACTCGCCTCTCTAATCCATTCCAGAATCGCTGCTTTATCGTTGGCCAACTCGCCTAGTACAATCGCGTCCTCAACCTGTTTCAAGGTACGTCCTAGGTCTGGTCCTGGTTTATAAGCCATTTCTTCGATTAAAATGCTACCATTAACCACAATTTCATGTTTGTCATGAATAGTCAATGCCTCGTCCAAACGCTCGATGCGCTCAATATCAACTGGCAAGCCAAACCCAATTCGTAAATCCTCAGCCTGCTCAATCAAATCTTTTCCATAACGATAAACCTGTTTTTTATCCAAAGAAGATTGCAAACGCGCACGGTAAATAGTCACAATGGTTTCAACATCTTTCTGAAACTGCGTTGACGTTTTCCAAGATCTCAAGAAAGCACGACTATCGGTAATGTCTAGGGACAATAGCAGAGCTGCCCAAGCTTGCTCAGAGCTTTTGAAATGATAGTCCTCAGCCAAATGATCCAACAAGCCTTGTAGATTTTCATGTGCTTCTTCCAAATGTGGCAAGTATTTTTGGGCCTGACTGGCCAACATAGCTGTAATCCCTTTTCGCCAAAACGGTGCCAACAAAAGCTTATCAAATTCAATAAAAGAGCGCTCTACTGAAATTTTTTCAAGCAAAGGTGCATGAGAGGCCATAGCAGCAAAGGTATTTGCTTCAATGTTAAAATCAAGGCTGGCTGCAAAACGAAAACCACGCATGATGCGCAAAGCATCTTCGTTAAAACGTTCAGCAGGGTTTCCTACTGCTCGCAAAAGCTTGGCTTTCAAGTCAGCCAGACCATCAAATTTATCAATCACATTTCCTTCGTCGTTCAAGGCAAAGGCATTTACTGTAAAATCACGGCGTTTCAAATCTTCTTCCAAGGAACGCACAAAGGAAACGCTGCTCGGTCTGCGGTAATCCACATAGACATCTTCTGTTCGGAAGGTGGTGATTTCATATTCACCACTATCTTCTAATACCAAGACCGTCCCATGCTCAATCCCGATATCAATCGTCCTAGCAAAGATGGTCTTGGTTTCCTCAGGATAAGCACTAGTAGCAATATCCACGTCATGAATAGGACGATTGAGGAGGGCATCACGCACACTTCCTCCAACAAAATAGGCCTCATAACCAGCTTCACGAATTTTCTTTAAGACAGGTAAAGCCTCCTGAAATTCAGAAGGCAAATTATTTAATTTCATAATAATTTTTCCAAACCATAAACGAGTTTATCTCGTTTTACAACTGCTCTTACTCCAATATTAACACCACTCATGAAGGATTTGCGGTCATACGAATCATGACGCAAGGTCAATCCTTCGCCCTGAGCCCCAAAAATCACTTCTTGATGCGCCACCAAACCAGGTAGACGCACACTGTGAATGCGGAAGCCATCAAATTCAGCACCACGCGCACCCTTAAGGCTTTCCACCTCATCAGCTGCCCCTTGTTGCTTAGGCTGGCGAACTTCACGAATCAATTCTGCCGTTTTAATGGCTGTTCCAGACGGTGCATCCTTTTTATTGTCATGGTGCAACTCAATAATTTCAAGGTCAGGGAAGTATTTGGCTGCTTTAGCCGCGAATTCCATCAGCAAAATAGCTCCAATGGCAAAATTAGGCGCAATCAAACCACCGATTTTTTTGTCTTCAGACAGGGCAATCAATTCTACAATTTCATCTTCTGTAAATCCAGTTGTCCCAACCACAGGAGCAAACCCATGTTCTAAAGCAAAGCGGGTATTGTCATAAGCCACGGCTGGTGTGGTAAAGTCAATCCAAACATCCGCATCAAAGCCAATAAGCTGTGATTTATCTGTAAAAACAGGCACCCCATCTACCTCAGTGTCCTTCGCAAATGGGTCTAACAAGGCTGACAAGATAAGGTCTTCATCTTCTTTGACCATATTCACAGCCGCAGAACCCATTCTCCCTCTGAAACCTGCAACAATAACTTTAATCCCCAAAATAGTCCTCCCCTAACATTAAAACGTTTTAAACAATTGGCGTGAAACCAAAGGCAACAGCACCTTCACCTAAGTGAGTCGCAATAACAGCATCAAAACCAACAATTTCAAGTTGGTGGCCGAAATGATTGTCACACAAGGTTTGGTAGAAATGTTGCGCTTTTTCTTCAGCACGCGTATGGATAATAAAGACTTCGTACTGACCATTTGCTGTCTTTTCTGTCAAGACTTCTACAAGACGCTTGATGGCTTTTTTCTCTGTTCTCACCTTTTCAAACACTTCGATAATGCCGTCGTTAAAGTAGAGAATTGGCTTAATGCTCAACAAATTACCAATCAAAGCCGAACCATTTGACAAACGTCCGCCCTTTACCAAGTGATTCAAATCATCAACCATGATAAAAGCACCTGTTCCATCAATTTGTTGCTGCAATTTCTCTAAAATAGCCTCAAAAGCAAGTTCTTCCTCTCCCCATTTTAAAAGGTTCTTCACCATGCAGCCAAGCGGTGCTGACGTAATCTTACTGTCTGGAAAGGCAATCGTCAGTTCTGGGTGGTCTTCAATAAAAAATTGAATGTTTTGCCAAAAGCCTGAAATACCAGAAGATAAGAACAAGCCAATCACGTGTGTATAACCGTCTGAAACCAGCTGCGTTAAAATCTCATCCAATTTGGCTAAACTTGGCTGACTTGTGTGTGGCAGCGTTGGAGAATGGGCCATGCGATGGTAAAACTCATCTAAGCTCAAGTTTTTCCCTTCCACATAGGTTTCCCCTTCAAACGTAATAGGAATATCTAAGATAAAAAGATTTTCTTTTTGCTTGATATCATCCGACAAGACAGCGGTTGTATCAGTAATAACTGCTAATTTCATTAATTTCTAAACTCCAATTTCACTCCAGGACGGTCTAAAGCAATCTCAGTGACTTCGTAGGTTAAGCGTTGAACCATGTTTAATAATGGCGCTGCTAACGTTTCAACTTCTCCTCTTTCAAATTCACTTGGCTCGTTCACAATACGGTTTTTGATGTGAATCATTTGTGAAACTACGCCACTAATGACAAATTCTTCCTTCACAACCATAAATTGCAAGACAGCCACAATAGATGTCTGGTTATTTTCGATATCTTTATTAACTAATTGAAAAGTAACCTCAAAGTTTGTCTTTGGGGTACCATTTTTTTCTTCCCATTTTAAATTTCTAGCATCATAATGATATTGGTTAACGAATTCTTTTTCCCGTACTAATTCCATGATAGTCTCCTCATTGTATATCCTTTTAATTATAGCATATCTTGAGCAGTTTTAAAAGAGAGGAAATCACGAACCTTCTTGTCCGTGCCTTGCTCTCTTTTAATTGCTACTGCTTGCCGAATGGTTCTTGTCAGCTGACATCCGTTGTTTCAAGATTTCTTGGAAACTTTGCCCTTCTTGGTAAGCTGTTTCCATGGCACGCCCATGCCTGAAATTACTGATAAATTTCAAAAGTGGCATGAGAATGTAAATATAAACCCCGATTGTGTTGAAACAAAGGGAAATAGCCAGCAGAACAATATCTGCCACTAGGCTACCAATTGCTCTACGATTAAGCCAATCGTTGAACATTTGAATGGCCTCTTCATCCTTATCAGGTGAATTTTTCACGGCCTTCATGGCTAATTCGTAGGTCATGCAATTGACCAAAACGCCAGTCAGCAGATTAATGCCCCCAAAAAAGAGAATACCAACCCATCGGACGTCAAATTCAACCAACATTTTAGTGGCTAATGGGAAAAGGGCCAAAATAGCATGGGCAATAACGTCCATCAAAAATGTCCGAAAAGTCGTCTTGTCCGTTGCTCGCATGGCTTGAAAACGGCGGTACCAAAAATTAATGATGATAATAAAACTCAGCAAAAACAAGGCAACTTGCTCAAACAAATGCGGCAAGCCCTTCATGCTGGATGGAATGGAAATTTCCAATACTAAAATAGTCATCACAATCGCGATAATAGCATCGCTTAAGGTATCAAAACGGTCTTTTAATAATTTCATTGTCTTTTTCCTCTTTGTTACCTATTCTAACACAAAAAAGAAAAGGGTGGTAGGTGAAACAAAAATTCCTCTACTCTTATGAGTTTCCCAAATATTTTTCTAGCAACACTAACTGAACTTCCGAAATACCATTGAAATCCGTTGAAACAATCCCGATTTCTGTGTAGCCATGCTTTTTATACATGGCCTGAGCGACTTCATTTTTGGCATTCGTGTCGAGTCTAAGTTCAATGCAACCTTGCTCCAACGCATAGTTTTCATAAAACTCAAGAAAGGCTTTGCCATAGCCCTTCCCTGCACTTGCAGGTGAAATAACTAGGGTGTGCAGGACACAGACTTGCTCATCAGAAACCCTATGCTTCCAGTTTCCTTGATTATAAATGTCCACTTGTAGCTTGTTTATGATGGCCGTTCCATATAGTGTGCCATTTTCTTCAAGCACAAATAAATCCTCTCGTTTTAATGCTGCTTCTGCCGTAGCACGAACAGGATAAATCCCTCTGACCCAGCCAATGTCTTGTTTATTTTCTTCTTCAGCCGTGTGAATGGCATCGTATAACTTTTCCACAGCATCGATATCATTTTCAGTCGCTTTTCTAATCTTCATCCTAACACCATCCCTTTCCATTACATGCTTCAAACGTAAGTCCATATCACTTATTATAACATGACTTTTCGCACATAAAAAATACCCTCGCAATCAAGGGAAAACTGTTAAAACTTTTTAGATTTTCTTGGATAAGTTCTTGCAATTCAAGCAAATCTTCTTTTGTGACATTACTACGAATAAAACCACGAGCCGTTGACCGCTTAGTCATGTCATCTCTGCGTTCTAATCATAAGACATAACAAAGTAGGCCAATAAGATTGTGATGATTAAATCAATCGTGCTTAACACGTCAAAACCTTGCAAAACTGATAACATAGCATGCAAGACTAACAAAATAACGACTAGTGTTTTAAATCTTTTCATTGTTTTTTTATCCCTAACTTGATATACTAGAACCAAAGCCAAGTCGTGAAGCACTTTCCCCACGCTTAGCGTTAAATTATTTGTTTAAGAAGATTTTGACAAGACTGATGATCTCTTTTAGAATCTCGAGTTTTATCAGTAAAATTGCTAAATCTACTTTTTTGTTTCCTTTTTTCTAAGTATTTATTAACTCATTTTTCTTAAAATAGTTGTGCCACTATAAGAATCACTGTCAAAACAACATCTACAATCAATAAACCTTTGATTAAGTTGTTCAATTTCATTTGCATTATTACCATTTTTACCTTAAAATAACATGACAGGTGAGGTTTCTCACCTCACCTGTCATGTTTCTAGAAGCGTTTAAGCAACTCGATTATCTTGTATAGGATATCCAACACTAATAAGATTATTCCTAACTTAAGATTTAATCGTTCTAGCTTTTTCGCTTCTTTTTGTTGCCTGCGTTAGCACCAACAAACGACAGCTAATATTGAATTCCTTTCATTGCCATTTCATCACAGACTTGGCATTTTTATTTTTCAAAAAAATTGACAAGAGCGATGATTTCTTTGAGTATCTCAAGTTTTTAGCGTCTTGTCAATCTTTTTTTGGTTATAAGCTAATTGGTATCGTAGTCAGTGAGGTGGTATTCTTCGATGATTTGATTGAGCTTGGCCCCGTAGGAAGTGTCGGTAGCATAGACACCTGTTAAAGCTGCCGTGGCACCTTGGTAAGAATTGGTATTGGATTTTCGGACGCCTGCATAGATATTTTTTTGAAGAAATTGGGCATAATCTTCCAAAGATTCCATGGGATTATCATAAGAGCGAAAGGCGGCATCAATGGTGTAGGCATTGCCATTGCCGTCATCTTCCCAAGTTTGCATGGTAACGGACTTGCCATTGTAATCGCCCTTGATACCAAAAAAGTTGTAATTTGGGGCTTGACTGAGGGCGGATTGCCCACTATTAGACTCTAAAATGGCCTGCGCAATCATCACAGAAGCATACAAATCATTTTGAGCCGCAATGTAGCGAGCATCTTCACCAATGGTTTGAATGAAAGTCTGGGTGTCTTGGCTGGGTGTTTCTAAGTTCGCCGTATCCGCAATGGCTATGCGATGCAGTTCTTGATAATACCGCTGTCCAAAAAAGACCGCACTAAATAGAGCTGCCAAAGCAATGGCCGTTTTTAGCAAACCCTTTGGCATTTTTGATGAGCGACGTGTGCGACGTCGTTTTTTTCTGCGCTTTTGGCTTGGGTATTTTCTCGCTTTTTTTGCCATGACTCTCCCCCTTTCTCAAAACTAGATACCAGTATATCAAAACTCCTTTAAAAAAGACAAAAAAAGAAAGCCTTTTGACTTTCTTTTTACGATATGACTAACTGCTTTTGCTCCACTTTTTGATGAATGTAATCAACCAACTCTACCGTCAAATCATAACGCATAAATGGCGTAATCAAGTAAATGCCATTAAAGTGTTCTAAGGCTCGGTCAATCAAGCGTTTGCTCTCTTCCAAAGCAAGTTGTTGACACGTTTCCTTGTCGCCTTTCACCGCTTCTAATTTAGCTAAAAATGCTTCTGACAATTGAATACCTGGAACCTCATTGTGCAAGAAAATCGCATTATTGTAGCTGGTAATGGGCATGATACCGACAAAGAAAGGCGTTTCATAGTCTTTTGTCAAATCAGCCAATTCTTCAAAAATATCGGCATTGAAAATGGGTTGTGTGATGAAATAATCAGCACCAGACGCGATTTTTCGCTCAATCAAGCGTCCGCAACGCGACAAATTTTTGACATTGGGATTGAACGCCGCTGCTGCTGTGAAATTGGTTGCTTTCTTAACACTAGCACCACTGTAACCTTGCCCATGGTTCAATTGCTGAATTAGCTCTAGTAATTTAAAACTGGTGGCATCATAAACGCTAGTCGCTCCAGGAAAATCGCCAATTTTAGACGGGTCCCCTGTAATGGCTAACACATTATCAAATCCTAGCACATTCATTCCCAACAAACGCGACTGCAAGCCAATCATATTGTGGTCACGACAGGATAGGTGCAACAGCAAAGGTGTAGCAATTTCATTTTTCAACAATGAAGCTAAGCTGACATTGCAAATGCGGGTTTTGGCTAGGGAGTTATCCGCCAAGGTAATGGCCGAAATACCTGCCGCATCCAAAGCCTTGACCCCTGCTGTGAACTTGCTGATGTCAAGCGTTTTGGGAGGGTCAAGTTCAGCAATAATAGTCACTTCTCGTTTGACCCTATCTACCAAGGTTTCTGATGATTTCACCCTTTTGATAAGTTCTGCCTCTTCCACCATAGGCGTGACAAATTTCTTCTCGACAGGTTTTAGACCTTTAATGGCACACTTGACAGCTCTGATATGGTCTGGTGTTGTCCCACAACACCCTCCAATCAGGCGTGCCCCTTCTGCCACAAGAAGCTCTGCACTTTTACCAAAATAATCCGCATTCTGACTAAAACCATAATGACCGCTGCCATTATCATCCTCAAAAGATAGCAGGCTGGCATTGGGATAAACCGACAAATAGGACTGGGCAAATAAGGGCACTTGCTTGAGGGATTTAATCATGTGGTAGGGACCAAGGTGGCAATTTAAGCCAACAATATCCGCTCCCAGCATGACCAAAGTCCCCAATAATTCCACCAAGGGGCGACCATTTTCCGTAATCCCCGCCTCATGAAGAGCGATATTGGTGATAATCGGGAGGTCTGTTAGCGGTCGAACGGCTTTTAGCACTTCGATGATTTCTTCTTCATCGTAATACGTTTCAAACAATAAACCATCAATTTGCTTGGTTTCTAACAAGTAACCCACTTGTTCGAGGGTTTCTTCAATGATTTCATCAAGCGTTAAATCACATTGTTTCAGACCACGGAGAGCACCAACGGTTCCGAGGACAAAAGCGTCCTCGCCCGCTGCTTTTCGTGCCAATTCAACACCAGCTTGGTTGATGGCTTTAACCTGTTCATCATAGCCATAACCTTTTAGACGGTGGCGTTTCGCCGCATAAGTATTGGTTTGAATCACATCTGCTCCCGCCTCCAAATAAGCTTGGTGAATCGCAGAAATATTGTCTGGGTGTGTCAGATTATAGGCTTCGTAGCAATTGTCAAGACCATTGGCATAAAGCAGTGTCCCCATAGCGCCATCCGCTACTAGAATATCGGTTTTTAAACATTCTAATAATCGTGACATAGCCTCCCCCTTCTTATTTGCCGTATTTTGCTCGAACCTCTTTAGTTGCTGCTACCAAAATCTCAAGAGCGGAAATGGTTTCAGGTTCATGGCGCGTTTTCAAACCACAATCAGGGTTAACCCAGAATTGTTCAAGTGACAATTGACGTAATGGGCGTTCAATATTGGCAATCACTTCTTCTTTGGTTGGAACGCGTGGCGAATGAATATCGTACACCCCAAGACCAATACCAAGCGGATAGACCGCTGTTTCAAATGATTCAATCACATCACCGTGGCTACGACTCGTTTCAATAGAAATCACATCAGCGTCCAAAGCGCGAATAGAATCAATGATTTCACTAAATTTTGAATAGCACATATGCGTGTGAATCTGCGTTTCATCTTTCACTGATGACGTAGCGATGTGGAAGGCGTGAACAGCATCGTCCAAATAAGCTTGTTGCTTGCTCTTACGAAGTGGCAAACCTTCACGAAGCGCAGCCTCATCCACCTGAATAATAGCAATGCCAACATCCTCAAGCAGCTTAATTTCATCTTTAATAGCCAAACCAATTTGATTAAACAAATCCGCACGCGAAATATCTGAACGTTCAAATGACCAGTTGGTAATAGTGATTGGGCCAGTTAGCATCCCTTTCACTGGACGATCTGTCAGGCTTTGCGCATAAACCGTTTCCTTGACCGTCAATGGCTGAATGTGTTTAACATCACCATAGATAATTGGTGGCTTAACCGCACGTGAACCATAAGATTGCACCCAACCATACGCAGTTGTTGTGAAACCAGCTAATTTCTGGCCGAAGAATTCCACCATATCCACGCGCTCAAATTCACCGTGCACCAAGACATCAATATCCAAATCCTCTTGAATCTTAATCCAACGCGCAATTTCATATTGAATGAAGTTTTCGTATTCCGCATCTGAAATATCCCCACGTTTCCAAGTCAAACGCGTACGGCGAACTTCAGGTGATTGTGGGAAAGAACCAATGGTTGTGGTTGGCAAAATCGGCAAATCTAGTTTATCTTGCTGCACCTGACGACGAACCTTGTAATCCACGCGCTCAGTCACCACATCATCCAAGTTTTCCAAGGTCACATTACGGAAATCTGCAGCTTGCAAGGCATTAAAATCCGCAACGTGCTTGGCATAAGCCTCAGATGGTTTACCCTCCACATGTTGGCTCAATAACTGAATTTCCTGTAATTTTTCATCCGCAAACGCCAAACCATTTTTAAGAACAGGTTCTAACTCTGTTTCGTTTTTAGTGGTTACAGGTACATGAAGCAATGAACAAGATGGCTGAATCACAAAGTTTCCAACCTTAGCTTGAAGGTTTGCTAGCAATTCTGACGTTTTGACAAAATCACTCGCCCAGACGTTACGACCGTCAACCACACCAGCAAAAACTTCCTTATCAGCAAAATAACCAGCGTCAACAGCTTCTAGATTTTCCTCCAAACCATGCACAAAATCAAGGCCAAATGCAGCCACTGGCAAGTGTGATAACTCCTTAGCATCAATCAAGGCTTCAAAATAAGTTTGGAAAATGAGTTTAGCCTCAGGCACTTCCTTGGCAAAATAAGCATAAACCGATTTAGCTGCTTCTAGGAGGTCATCGCCTTCATCAGTCACAAAAATGGGCTCATCCACTTGGATGTAAGTCGCTCCTGCTTCCACCAATTCTGTAAAGACTCGTTTGTATAAAGGCAACAATTTTTTCACAGCAGCGGTAAAATCGCTGACTTCTGATGACAAGGCCACATAGGTAATTGGCCCTGTGATGACTGGTTTCGCCTTGTCGCCGATAACTTCTCTGGCCTCCAAGTACAAGTCCAACAAACGGGTATTTGTCAAATGCGGCTGAACACCAGACCACTCTGGCACAATGTAATGGTAATTGGTGTTAAACCATTTTTTCATTGAAGAAGCCACATTGTCTTGATTGCCACGCGCAATCGCAAAATACAAATCTAAATCGATGTCCTCATCAGAGAAACGCTTTGGAATCACGCCAAATTGCACTGACAAATCCAAGATATGGTCATACAGTGAGAAATCTCCCACTGGAATCAAATCAAGACCAGCATCAGCCTGTTTTTTCAAAAACGCCAAACGCAATTCCTTGGCTTGTGCCTGCAACTCTTCTTGCGAAACCTTACCTGCCCAATAAGACTCAATCAATTTTTTCCACTCACGATTTTCCCCTAGACGTGGATACCCCAAATTTGAAATCTTTACCATAAGAACCTCCTGGTTTCGTATTAGTTTTAAACTATACATTCTATTTTTTTGATAGTTAATATTCTAACGGATAATACAGTTTTTTCAATACTTTAAGCCATTCTATCTTTTTATGCTTTAGTATAGTTTTAAACTATATCTCGAGATGCAAAAAGAACTCCCGTAGGAGTTCTGTGTTAGATTCATAAAAGACTTATTTTGCTTTTCTAAGGGCACCGAAGAGAAGTCCTGAAATAATAGCACCTATAATGATTGCGACAAGGTATAGAACCCAGTTGCTTGTCAAGGCAAAGACGAAGATTCCGCCGTGTGGTGCCATCAATTTGATGTCAAATGCTCCGACAAGGGCACCCGTTACTGCTGAACCAACCATAAAACTTGGGATGGCACGAGCTGGGTCAGCTGCACCAAATGGAATAGCTCCTTCTGTGATGAATGACAAGCCCATAACAATGTTTGTTAGACCTGCGTCACGTTCTTCTTCTGTGAATTTGTTTTGGAACAAACGTGTAGCGACAAAGACTGCAAGAGGAGGTACCATACCACCTGCCATAACGGCTGCCATAACGACTGAACCACCATTAGCAAGGGCTGCGGCTGTTAAACTACTTGTCCCAAAGACATAAGCAGCTTTGTTGAAAGGTCCACCCATATCAATGGCCATCATACCACCAAGGATAAGTCCAAGGATAATAGCAGAGCTACCAGATAGGCTATCAAGGAAACCATAAAGAGCAGTGTTGATTGCGGCCATTGGGATGTTGACAAAGAGCATCAAGCATCCTGTGATAAGCACACCAAGAAGTGGATAAAGAAGGATAGATTTGATTCCTTCAAGTGATTTCGGTAAGAATGCTAGCGCCTTCTTAAGGGCTAAAATAACACCACCTGCTAAGAAACCACCAACAAGGGCACCAAGGAAACCTGAAGCGACTTGGTTGCTAGACAATTCTGCTGCACTAGCGACACTGTAATAAGAGATACGACCAAAAGCAATCCCTGATGTTGCCATCGCACCAGCTGTGAAACCAGCTACCAAACCAGGTTTTTCAGCGATAGAGTAGGCAATGTAAGCTGCAAAGACAGAAATCATGAAGCCAAAGGCTGCATTTCCGAGTTGGTTAAAGACAGCAGCGATTTCATGGTAGTTACCAAGGTGACTTAATTGGTCTTTAGGCACCCCCATAAATTGGTCAATCAAGAATGAAATGGCAATGAGAATCCCTCCCCCAATAACGAATGGTAGCATTTGAGATACACCACTCATCAAGTGTTTGTAGAAGGCTGCTCCCAAGCTGAGGTTTTCTTCTTCGGCTTCTGCAGCAGTACCACCAACACCGTTGTAAATGCTTGCTTTGCCGTCAAGGATTTCATTAATAAGTTCTTCTGATTTTTTAATACCGTCAGCTACTGGACGTGAAATCAATGGCTTGCCATTGAAACGACCCATTTCAACTGCTTTGTCCGCTGCAATGATAACCCCTTTTGCTCGTGCAATTTCATCACCAGTCAAACGGTTACCAACACCTGAGGCACCGTTGGTTTCAACACGAACGGTTACACCCATTTCATCACCTTTTTTAATCAAGGCTTCTTCTGCCATATAAGTGTGGGCAATTCCTGTTGTACAAGCTGTAACAGCAACAATCAGTGGGCGTTCGCTGCTAACTGGCGTGCTTTTATCTACTGCTTTAGCTTCGTTTTCTTTTTCAACCGCATCAAAGGCAGCAATCACATCATCAGGCGTTGTCGCTTTTCGTAAGGTATCAGCAAATCCATCTTTCAAAAGGTATTTTGACAATTCCGCAAGCGCTGCTAAGTGGGTGTCATTAGCCCCTTCTGGAGCAGCAATCATGAAGAACAAGTCTGTTGGTTGACCGTCCAATGATTCATAGTCCACACCTTTGCTTGATTTGGCAAAAAGCACTGTTGCTTCTTTAACCGCTTCATTTTTACTGTGAGGCATGGCAATCCCATCTCCTAAACCAGTTGATGTTTGCGCCTCACGGTTCATAATACCTTGTTTAAACACATCAAAGTCTGTTACAACACCGTGTTTGACAAGGTTGGTAATCATTTCATCAATCGCAGCCTCTTTCGTGGTTGCTTTTAAATCCATGATCATGACATCTTTTCTGAGCAAGTCCTGAATTTTCATAGTTTCTCCACCTCTACCTTTTGATAAGTTTCTTTTATGAATTCGGCTGTCGCCAAGTCATCTGAAAATGTAGTTGCTGTCCCGCAAGCGACACCCCATTTAAGGGCTTCAATTGGGTCACCTGATTTGACATATTCGCCTGTAAATCCTGCAACCATTGAGTCACCCGCACCAACAGAATTTTTAACTGTTCCTTTAATTGGTTTGGCAAAGTAGGCAGCTTCTGGTGTGACCAACAAAGCTCCATCTCCTGCCATTGAAATAATCACGTTTTTAGCCCCTTTTGCCAACAATTCACGAGCGTATTTTTCAATATCGGCAAGACCATTTAAGGTGACATCAAAAATCGCAGCTAATTCATGATTATTAGGTTTAACCAAGAGCGGTTGGTAATTTAAGGCATCTAGCAAGGTTTGCCCTTCAAAGTCACACACCACTTCAGCCCCTGTTTGTTTAGCAATTGGAATCAAGGTATTGTACACTTGGTTACCTAGGCTGCTTGGGGCAGAACCCGCAAAGACCACCGTATCATCACTTGTTAAACCTGTCAAAATGCTTTCCAATTCAGCTAATTTCTCATCTGAGATACGTGGGCCGGCACCGTTGATTTCCGTTTCTTCGCCAGCCTTGACTTTGACATTGATACGAGTATCGTCAGCAACCTCAACAAATTGTGTCGCAATGCCTTCAGCAGCTAAGCCATCTGTGATAAAACGTCCTGTGAAACCACCGATAAAACCTGTGGCAGTATTGTCAATTCCCAGATGTTTCAAGACACGGCTAACGTTAATCCCTTTACCGCCAACAAACTTGTCATCGCTTGTCATACGATTCACTTCTCCAATGGTTAAAGTATCCAAACGGACAATAAAATCAATAGATGGATTAAGTGTTACAGTATAAATCATACTTCAATTACCTTCGCCTTCTCTTTTATTTTTTTCATAAGTGTACTGTTGGATTGATTGGTGATAATTCCAAGATTGTCGATAGCAGCTACTTTTGCAAAAGACACATGACCGATTTTGGAAGAATCTGTCACAATAAAGGTCTTTCGAGCATTTTCAATCACTGTTTTTTTAATCACAGCCTCCTCCAAATCTGGAGTAGTCAAAAATTGCTCGTCAATCCCATTGATTCCCAAAAAGGCTTTGTCAAAGTTCAATTGCTTGATTTGCTGGTAAGCTATCGTGCCAATACTAGCGTCTGTCGTCTGTTTGACATGACCCCCAATAATGATTGTCTTGATATCTTTATCGACCAACTTCGCGGCATGATGAATGGAATTCGTGACAACGGTTACATTTGTTTGTGTAATATAATTAAGCAACAATTCATTTGTCGTCCCCGCATCCACAAAAATCACATCATTATCCGAAATAAAAGAAGCCGCTTTTTGAGCCACACACTCCTTGTATTGAACGTTTTTGATAGATTTTTGCTGAATGGTAAATTCTTCTTTGAGAGAACGAGGCAACTCTGCCCCACCATGAACACGGTGCAACTTATGCTCGCTTTCCAATTCATCTAAATCACGACGAACAGTGGATTCTGAGGTGTCTAAGAGGGTCACTAAGTCTTCGATATTAACAAACTGATCCTTGGAAAGTTTTGCCATAATCAACTGTTTTCGTTTAGACTTAAGAATCTTAATCACCTCCATGAAATCGTTTACATTTTATATTATACTCTTTTATAAAAAGATGTCAAGCGATTTCAATCAAATTCTATCATTTTTTATCAAAAAAAAGACCTAGGCAAGTTTACCTAGATCTGATTGGTTTTAATCAATTAAAGATGTTGAGTGAACAACGCGGTTGTCACGGTCAGGGTAAATATATTGAATAGCTTGGTTGATTGCTACTGGTGCTTCACCAAAACCTGTCGCGATGAGAGAAACTTTGCCCTCATAATTCGCCGCATCACCAATAGCATA
The DNA here is from genome assembly GCF_002360305.1 of Streptococcus sp. UBA3373. Taxonomy (NCBI): domain Bacteria; kingdom Bacillati; phylum Bacillota; class Bacilli; order Lactobacillales; family Streptococcaceae; genus Streptococcus; species Streptococcus sp. UBA3373. Next base: position 25,156 of record NZ_DEQF01000045.1, read on the forward strand.
AACCCCTGGCTGGCTGGTTTCAAACAAAGGTGAAACGTTGATGCTAGAGCGTTTATAGTCCACGTTCCAATTTTTGAGGTTTTTATTAGACGTTGAAAAACCAAAGCTGACAATCAAAGCATCTAATGGCAAATCAATGGTTTCATCTGATTTTACCTTTTGAACAGTCAAACGATTAGCAAAAGTACCATCACCTTCCAAATTCAGTGGCACATAAGGCGTCAAAATGATGGCGTTTGATTGTTCCAGTAATTCAACACTATGCTGGTGGGCACGGAGAGCCTCACGACGGTGAACGATAGTCACACTATTTGCCAAACCATCTAAATGATTAGCCCAGTCCACAGCAGAATCACCGCCACCACAAATCACCACATCTTTGCCAGCAAATTGGTCAAGTTTGTGCACGTTGTAGAATAAATTATTGTCCGCGTAGAAATCTTCACCTTCTAGCCCAAGCATGCGCGGTGCAAAAGCACCATTACCACAAGCGATAACGATAGCACGTGAAAAATGTTGCCCTTTGCTAGTTTCGATAGTGAAAATATCCCCTTCTTTTTCAAAAGCCTTCACTTCCTCTTTCAAACAAATGGCTGTTCTATCTTCAAAACGTTGCAATTGTTTGATGAGATTTTCCACCAAATCTGCAGCTGGAATTTCAGGAAAACCAGGCACATCGTAAATCATTTTTTCTGGATAAAGAATGGCAGGCTGTCCACCAAGCTCCGATAAACTTTCAATGATTTTTACAGAAACCCCACGTAAACCTGCGTAAAAGGCTGCAAAAAGTCCCACAGGACCCCCACCGACAATAGTGATATCATATATTTCACGATTTTCTGACATTAATCTCTCCAACTCCTTGTATATTTCTTCGATAATCGACGATTTATAGGCAATGTATTTATCAATATCTTTAGGGAATAGCTTCGCTGCTTTTTCTTTTACCTCGCCATAAGCCAAAACAGCCTCAGGATGACTACGTAAATAATCACGAAAAGCAAGATGACGCTTCAGTTCAGGCGAATTTTCAGGACAAACATAAATATGATGAACTTGAAGATGCTCTTTGCCTGAGTAAGCAAAAGCTTCTCTACCTTCGATCCCTAAATTTCCCTCATGAACATAACCAATCACTGCTAATTCTTGAATCACCTCAGACAAGTCTGTGTCTATAGCAATCACCAAATCGATGTCAATAATTGGCTTTGCCGAAAGCCCTTGAACAGAAGTACTTCCCACATGTTCTATTTTAAGAATTAAGTCACCTAGAGCAGCTTTAAGCTCTTTGGCAATCTTCTTAAAATCATCTTTCCAACTTTCCTGATAAGACAGAACAAGGACTTCCTTCGTTCGCATAAAACCTCCCCAAAAATAAAGAGACATACAGCCTACATGTCCTCTATTATATCACATATTCTATTCTTGCACGTCTCTCTCTTTGAGAATCTTGCGGAAAATAGCCTCTTCTTCTTTTGTAAAAGCATAATCTTCCAACAAATCCGGTCGACGCTCTAAAGTCTTACGAAGACTTTGTTCAATTCGCCATTTGCGAATATTTTCGTGGTGCCCACTCATCAAAACATCAGGAACTTTCATACCTCTGAAGTCATAAGGACGCGTGTATTGTGGGAACTCGAGCAAACCAGATGAGAACGAATCATCTTGGTGACTCGCTTCTTTTCCAAGAACATTTGGAATTAGGCGAACCGTTGCATCCACAATCGTCATCGCTGCCAACTCTCCACCAGTCAAGACAAAATCCCCCAAGGAAATTTCATCTGTCACCAAGGTCTTAATACGTTCGTCATAGCCCTCGTAGTGCCCACAAATGAAAATCAATTCATCTTCCTGAGCTAATTCTTCGGCGTAGCTTTGGTCAAACGTCCGACCTGCTGGGTCTAAGAGAATCACGCGCGGCTTCTTGGCATCAATCTTATCAATAGTATCAAAAATAGGCTGTGCGCGTAAAAGCATTCCCTGACCACCACCATAAGGTTCGTCGTCCACATGACGAGCTTTTTCTGCATTTTCACGGAAATTATGGTAGTTGATTTCCAACAAGCCTTTTTCCGTCGCTTTCCCAACAATCGAATGCTCCAGCGGGGCAAACATTTCTGGGAAAAGGGTTAAAATATCAATCTTCATCGTCAAGTCCTTCTAAGACATCCACATCCACACGATTACCCGCTATATCAACGTTAAGCACAACTGGCGGAATGTAAGGCAGCAACAAGTCACGTTTGCCTTGGCGTTTTACGACCCACACATCATTGGCACCAGGTTGCAAGATTTCTTTCACCTGACCAATTAAAACATCGTTTTCATAAACGTCTAGTCCGATGATTTCATGGTAGTAAAATTCGCCCTCATCCAAATCAGACAAATTTTCCTCAGCAACTTTCAAGGTGCAACCTTTGTATTTTTCGATATCGTTAATATGGTACATTCCTTTGAATTTCACGATATCAAAATTCTTTTGCTTGCGATGGCTGGCAATTTCCACCTCAAGAAGAAATTGGTCCTTGTCATCAAAAATTGCTAATTTTGAGCCTTTTTTAAAACGCTCTTCTGTAAAATCGGTCACTGACAAGACACGCATTTCACCTTGTAACCCTTGGGTATTGACAATCTTTCCAACGTTAAAATAATTCATGCTTACTCCACTTAACTTAATCTTTATCATTTTACTATGATGGCAATAAAAAACCAGCTGCCACCGCAACTGGTCAAGATAGTCCGTACGGGATTCGAACCCGTGTTACCGCCGTGAAAAGGCGGTGTCTTAACCCCTTGACCAACGGACCAAAATCAATGATGTTACCACCAATGAACTCACTGGGGTAGCTGGATTCGAACCAACGCATGAGGGAGTCAAAGTCCCTTGCCTTACCGCTTGGCTATACCCCAAAACAACAAAAACTATTTTACCCTAGTTTAGCTAAGGTGTCAATACCTTTTTGAATATTTTTTCAAAAAAAAATAGAAAAAGAGCAGAAA
>NZ_DEQF01000035.1:0-25918 GCF_002360305.1 Streptococcus sp. UBA3373
CTTTTGTTTAAAATCGTACTATAATATCATTTATATGAAGAGAGGTAATAGATTATGGCAAGTCGTGATTTTTATGGAAGAGATCCTTTTGGAGGAATGGACGATATTTTCAATCAACTCATGGGAAACATGGGCGGATATAATTCTGAAAATAAACGTTATCTTATCAATGGACGTGAAGTAACACCTGAAGAATTTGCTGCTTATCGTAAGACAGGTAAACTTCCTGGTAACGAAGAATACCGAGAACAAGCTGCTGCTAACGCTCCTAAACAAGATGGTATCCTTGCAAAACTTGGTACTAACTTGACAGAACGTGCTCGCGCTAACGAATTGGACCCTGTTATTGGTCGTAATAAAGAAATTCAAGAAACAGCTGAAATCTTATCACGTCGTACAAAGAACAATCCCGTTTTAGTCGGTGATGCTGGTGTTGGTAAGACAGCCGTTGTTGAAGGTTTAGCACAAGCTATTGTCAATGGTGATGTCCCTGCTGCTATTAAGAATAAAGAAATCATTTCAATTGATATCTCTGGTCTTGAAGCTGGTACACAATACCGTGGTGCTTTTGAAGAAAACGTACAAAACCTCGTTAAAGAAGTCAAAGACGCTGGAAACATCATCTTATTCTTTGATGAAATCCATCAAATTTTAGGTGCTGGTTCTATTGGCGGTGACTCTGGCTCTAAAGGTTTGGCTGATATTTTGAAACCCGCTCTTTCTCGTGGTGAATTGACCGTTATAGGTGCTACTACTCAAGACGAATACCGTAACACTATTTTGAAGAACGCAGCTCTTGCTCGTCGTTTCAATGAAGTTAAAGTAAATGCTCCTTCTGCTGAAGATAGCTTTAACATCTTGATGGGTATTCGTGATTTGTATGAAAAGCACCACAACGTTGTTCTTCCTGACAATGTTTTGAAAGCTGCCGTTGATTTTTCTATCCAATACATCCCACAACGTAGCTTACCTGATAAAGCTATTGACTTGATTGATATGACAGCTGCTCACTTGGCTGCACAACATCCTGTCACAGATGTCAAAACACTTGAAAAAGAAATTGCAGAACAAAAAGATAAACAAGAACAAGCTGTTGCTAATGAAGATTATGAATTAGCACTTAATACGAAGACACGTATTGAAGCCCTTCAAAAACAAATTGACAACCACACTGAAGGTCAAAAAGTAACTGCTACGGTTAACGATGTGGCTGAATCTGTTGAACGTTTGACTGGTGTGCCTGTATCTAATATGGGTGCTAGCGATATTGAACGTTTGAAAGAATTGGCTAGCCGTTTGAAAGGTAAAGTCATCGGTCAAGACGAAGCTGTTGAAGCTGTTGCTCGTGCTATCCGTCGTAACCGTGCTGGTTTTGACGAAGGTAATCGCCCAATTGGTAGCTTCTTATTTGTCGGTCCTACTGGTGTTGGTAAAACCGAACTTGCTAAACAACTAGCCTTTGATATGTTTGGTTCAAAAGATGCCATCATTCGTTTGGATATGTCTGAGTACTCTGACCGTACAGCCGTTTCTAAATTAATTGGTACAACCGCTGGTTACGTTGGTTACGATGACAACAACAACACTTTGACAGAACGTGTTCGTCGTAATCCTTACTCTATCGTCCTTTTGGATGAAATTGAAAAAGCAGACCCTCAAGTCATTACCCTTCTTCTTCAAGTCTTAGACGATGGTCGTTTGACAGATGGTCAAGGTAACACCATTAACTTCAAGAATACGGTTATCATTGCGACATCAAATGCTGGTTTTGGTCATGAATCATTAACTGGTGACGCTGAAAAAGATATGGAGATTATGGACCGTATCGCTCCTTACTTCCGCCCAGAATTTCTTAACCGTTTCAATGGTATCATCGAATTCTCTCATTTGACTAAGGAAGATTTGAAAGATATTGTCAACTTGATGCTTGATGAAGTCAGCGAGACTATCGCTAAGAAAGGTATTGATTTGGTTGTTAGTGACGCAGCTAAAGAACACCTTATCGAAGAAGGTTACGATGAAGCCATGGGTGTCCGTCCACTTCGCCGTGTCATTGAACAAGAAATCCGTGATAAAATCACTGACTTCTACCTTGACCACACCGATGTGAAACACCTTAAAGCCGATATGGAAGATGGCGAACTTGTTATTAGCGAAAAATAATCTTTTCCACTAAACGCTCCCAAAAAGCCCAACTCGTTTGAGTTGGGCTTTTTTTATTTGTGAAAAGCTTGCGCCAAACTAACAATATCTTTGGGACTAGTACGGCAGCAACCACCAATGATTTGGGCACCTAATGTTAGCCAAGTCTTGCTATTTTCAAGAAGGGTCCGTGCTTCATCAGGACTTGAAGTCCAAGTTTGAGTGCTACCGTCGTAAACTTCACCAGAATTAGGATAGGCAACTAGCGTTTTTTGAGATACTGTCCGAATGCGTTTCAATAGACCCGAAATAACTGTCGGGCTGCTACAATTAATGCCAAAAGCTAAAACCTGAGGACTTTGCTCACACAAATCCGCTACTACTTCAATTGGAGTGCCATCTGAAATGTGGCTATCGTCTTGTGCTGTGAATGACAGATAGGCTTCTATTTCTGGAAAATCCGTCGCCAATAAATCAATCAAAGCTTTGGCTTCATGAACATTTGGAATGGTTTCAATGGCTAAAAAGTCGCATCCAGCAGCCAACAAAGTTTGAATACGCGAATGATGAAAGGCTTGGTAAGCTTCTTTACTTAGATGATAATGCCCCGTGTACTCCGAGCCATCTGCCAAATAAGCGGCATAAGGCCCAACATCTCCAGCAATCAAGGGATAAGAGCGTTTGGCCTTTTCTTCATCTGATAAAGTACGCCAAAACTCATCACGAGCTTGCTGGGCTAAGGTGACTGTCAAAGCGATGATGTCCAGAGCTTCTTTTTCAGATAAACCAAAATCCGTTAAGCCCTGAACAGTTGCTTGGTAGCTTGACGTTGTCAGAATATCTGCTCCCGAACGAAGGTAAATACTGTGAAGATACTGAATGATACGAGGATTTTTCAAAAGGTATTTAGCAGACCACAATTTTCCAGATACATCATAGCCACGCTCTTCCAATTCCGTACCCAAAGCACCATCTAAGATGATAACTTCCTGATTGGCTAATAAATCCTCCAATTTTCCCATGGTTTATTTTCCTCCTAGCATTTTTTATACCGCAAATAATGATAACCATAATATAAAAGAACAAACGGAATGCCAAAATACAGTCCTGCACGTTGTGACGCATCCCAAGCAATACCGATAATCGAAATCACCAACAACACAATAGTGATATAGGGCAAAACAGGAGTGAAAGGTGTTTTGAAAGACAAGTCATCCAAAGTGTGTGTCTTCAAGAAGGCTTTACGGAAACGAATCTGTGCTATGGGAATGGATATAGAGATAAAGCAACTTTCCTACCTCCTTAAAAAGAACATAAATACAGCGACAATTGATATTGTATTGCCAAGAATATGTGAAAAGGTACTGATAACACAATTTCCAGACTTATAATAAATTACCGAAAAAATCAAACTGTAAATGAACACACCAGCAATATCGTAAGCTACAATTCCTATGTTTCCAGTAGCAATATGTCCAGCAGCAAAAACAATAGACGATACTACGGCACTAATCCAAATTGGAAATATTTTCAAGGATTTTCCAAAGAAGAAACCTCTATATGCAATTTCTTCTCCAAATGCTGCAATGATAACTTGACCTATCAATAATGCCGTCTTATCAAAAGACAAGATAGAATCCGTCCGTCCCATTACATGGGCAACAAATTCTCCACCAAAAATAATATTTCCTGCAACAAGCGCCGCAATACCACTTAAACTCGGTAGCAACATCCAAATAATGACTCCCGACTTTTTGAGGTCGGTGACGATAGTATTGAAACGTAAACCCGATTCGGAAGCTCGTGTTTTACTAACATCTTCTACTATAAAGAAAAATACTATCCCCACAAATACGGAATACCCTGCTATGGTTGAGGAAGGAACAACTTTTGTCAAAGTCAACAATATCATTACTGTTATACCGATGAGTGTAAGAGCAGTACTCTTTTTGTTAATATCCGTCATTTGCTGATTTTTCATTTCATTTCCTCCTGTATTTGGAAGTGTTCCCCGTGTTAAAAATGATAATTCTCTATAAACGCCATCTTTTATAATAAGTATATATCTATAATAGCATAAGATTTTCAGGGAGGGTAATAGTCTTTATCTATCAATAGCGCTAGGCAAAAACGATAACAAAAAAAGACTGGCTAAACCAATCTTTTCCTTTATAATTCACTTAAAATGCTATCCCAAGCGTCATCTAAGCCAGTACGGTCAACAGATGAGAAGATAACGAATTGGTCTGATTTATCAAAATTCAGTGTTTTTTTGATTTCAGACTCGTGTTTGTTCCATTTACCGCGGGGGATTTTATCAGCTTTCGTAGCAACCACGATGACAGGAATCTCGTAATATTTAAGGAATTCGTACATCTGCACATCATCGGCGCTAGGGCTATGGCGCAAATCCACCAAACTCACTACCGCACGCAAATTGTCACGGCTCACCAAATACTCTTCAATCATCTTGCCCCATTTAGCACGCTCGGTCTTAGAAACTTTGGCATAGCCATAACCTGGAACGTCCACAAAACGCAGCTTGTCATCAATATTGTAAAAGTTCAAAAGCTGGGTTTTTCCTGGTTTGCTTGATGTCCGAGCAAGGTTTTTACGCCCTAAAAGGGTATTGATAAAACTTGATTTCCCAACGTTAGAACGTCCAGCCAAGGCAATTTCCGGCAAATCATCTTGTGGGTAATGCGATTTGTTAGCGGCACTCAAAAGAAGCGAGGCATTATGGGTATTTAAATACTCAGTCATCATTCTCTCCTTAAGACGCAATTTCTAAAATCGGTTTTTCCGTTCCGTCAACTGTCGCTTTCGTGATACGAACTTTAGTGACATCTTCTTGGCTTGGTACTTCAAACATAACATCCATCATGGTTTCTTCAATGATAGAACGCAAACCACGCGCCCCTGTTCGACGTTCGATAGCTTTATTGGCAATAGCTTGCAAGGCGTCGTCATCAAATTCTAACTCAACACCATCATAAGACATAAGGGTTTGGTATTGTTTAACCAAGGCGTTTCGTGGTTCTGTCAAAATACGAACCAAGTCATCTGCAGTCAATTTTTCAAGCGCTGCAACGACTGGCAAACGTCCGATAAATTCAGGAATCAAACCGAATTTTTGAATATCTTCTGAGATGATTTCTTGCATATAAGAAGCATTATCAGCAATTTTACGGTTGTTTTGACCAAAGCCGATAACTTTTTCACCCAAACGTTGTTTGACAATGTCTTCGATGCCATCAAAAGCACCACCAACGATAAAGAGGATATTTTTGGTATCGATTTGAATCATTTCTTGATTTGGGTGTTTTCGTCCACCTTGTGGTGGCACGCTGGCAACGGTTCCTTCGATGATTTTCAAAAGTGCTTGTTGCACCCCTTCACCAGAAACATCACGCGTAATGGATACATTTTCCCCTTTTTTCGCGATTTTATCGATTTCGTCGATGTAGATAATTCCGCGCTCAGCTCGTTCAATATTAAAGTCAGCCGCTTGAATCAGTTTGAGCAAGATATTTTCAACGTCTTCTCCGACATAACCTGCCTCAGTCAATGATGTCGCGTCGGCAATCGCAAATGGAACGTTCAAGGTTTTGGCCAAGGTTTGCGCAAGGAAAGTCTTCCCTGAACCCGTTGGGCCAATCATCAAGATATTTGATTTTTGCAAATCAACATCTTCTTCATCGCGGTTTTCTGCAAAAGCCACGCGTTTGTAGTGGTTATAAACCGCCACAGAAAGCGCACGTTTGGCACATTCTTGCCCGACAACGTATTCATCAAGCATCGCCATCAATTCTTTTGGTTTTGGAACTTCTGATAAATCCGCTAGCACTTCTTCCGCCAGTTCTTCACGGATAATTTCTTGGGACAAAGCCACGCATTCATTACAAATGAACACATTGTTTCCTGCAATGATTTTCTTGACTTCGTCTTGTCCTTTCCCACAGAAAGAACAATATACTTTAACATCATTTGTTCGATTTCCAACCATAGTTACTCTTTCTCACCTATCCTTTTCATTTCATTAAAATAACGTGCCATAAAAGGCATGGATTGTATTTACTAGGTTTGTAAAGGCATTTAAAAACAAAAGAACAGCCAAGGCATAGCGTCTTCTTCTAAGTGCTGGGATAGCACACAAGATACAAATAACCATTAAAAAAGCCGTAAATACACCAAAAATACTTCTTTGCATCCTCTTCCTATCTTTCTAGAACTGTAATGGTAAAATCGTAAGCATTTTTTTCATCTTTGTCGTAATGCGTTTCTGAAACGGTTTTAAAATCTGTCATATCCACTTCTGGGAAGTAGGTGTCGCCTATAAACGTCGCATGAACCTTTGTTCTAATCAAGGTCTGGCAATCAGGTAAAAAGCGTTCGTACATATGGCTACCGCCCACGACATACAAGTCTTTATCGTGTTCATCTAACCACTGGAAAACCTCTTCAGGACTATGAACAACGGTCACACCGTCAGCCTGATAGGTTTTATCCCGCGTCAAAACAAGGGTATCACGCCCTGGCAAAACACGACGACCCATGCCATCAAAGGTCACTCGCCCCATCAACAGAGCCTGCCCCATTGTTGTTTCTTTAAAATGCTTTAATTCCTTTGGTAGATGCCAAGGCAGACCGCCATCGACACCGATCAAGTGATTTTCATCTTCTGCCCAAATGGCAATCAGTTGTTTTGTCATACTATCCTTCCATTCATCAACTCCATTTTATCAAATTTCTCCAAAAAATTCAGAAATCCAACATCACAGGAGCATTTTCCCAAAACCTAGATGGCCAAATCGAATGTCAATTGCGGCTTAACTGGGTCATAATCTACCAATTCAAAATCATCGGGCTTAATGTCAAAGAAATTGGTTCCGTCAGGTACGTTTAAAACTAGTCTTGGTTTGCAATCCGTTGGATCACGACGTAATAATTCCTGTGCTTGTTCAAATTGATTGTCGTAAATGTGTAGGTTATTGACAAAATAGAAGAATTTGCCGACTTTCCAACCAAAGTGCTTGGCAATCATCATCTGCAAAGCCACGTATTGCATGGCATTGATGTGGTGCGATACCAACATATCATTTGAGCGTTGGGTTAGGGTCGCATCAAGGTAAATATCGCTGCCTACACGCCTTACATCGTACATGGTCTGAAAGGCACATGGCAAAAGCCCCTCCGTCCGCTCAAAAGCATCGTAATCCCAAAGCGAGATGACATTGCGTCTGTTCCACGGATTATCTTCCAATTGTTTTAAAATTTTGTTGATGATGTCGTGTTTTTTGACTACGGCACCGTAGCGCTCGCCGATTGTTCCTGTGTGTCCAACTTCCCACTCGTTCCAGTATTTCACACCGTATTTGTCATTTAAAACGGATAAATCGTTGGTTTGGTCTTGATAAATCCAAAAAATCTCACGAATGGCACTCTTAATGGGAATAGGGCGCAAAGTGGTAATGGGAAACTCACCCTTACTCAAATCGTACTCTGCAAAAGCACCCGTTACGTATTTTGAGTTGGCTTGCCCGCCACTTTGGTAAACAGGCCGTGCATTTTCTGAAAAGACCCCTTCTGTCATAATTTTTTGGATGTTTTCTTTAAAAATGGCATCAGCCTTTGTCATGTGTTTTTCCTCGATTCTCAAAAATTAGCTTTTTTTTATTTTAGCTAAAAAGTGTCAAAATTGCAAAGGAAACCAATAAATGGCTTAAATTCTTATTTAGTTTGAAACTTAAAATGAATACGTTTTTTGTGGGGCTTTTTGGGGAGTTTATGATAAAATTAACTTTGGACATTTTTGACAGGATGTATTTTATTATGACGAGCTTGTGATTGTTTTTAAGCTCCCACGCAAAAATATTCTATTTAAGAAAGGTTTGTTACTAATGAACGTTGGTATTGATAAGATTGGTTTTGCGACAACGCAATACCTATTGAATATGGATGATTTAGCCAAGGAACGTGGGGTTGACCCTGATAAATACAGCAAAGGTTTGCTTTTGGAAAACCTCAGTATCGCACCCATTACTGAGGACATTATCACTTTGGGAGCGTCAGCGGCTGATAGCATTCTAAGTGATGAGGACAAAGAAACGATTGACATGGTCATTGTCGCGACAGAGTCTTCTATTGACCAAAGTAAAGCAGCTGCGACTTACATTCACCATTTGTTGGGCATTCAGCCTTTTGCTCGTAGCATCGAAATGAAAGAGGCTTGTTACAGCGCGACGGCGGCTCTGGATTATGCCCGTTTGCACGTTGAAAAACACCCTGACTCAAAAGTCTTGGTAATTGCTGCTGATGTGGCACGCTACGGCGCCAATACCCCTGGTGAACCCACTCAAGGAGCTGGTAGCGTAGCCATGCTCGTTACACAAAATCCTCGTATTTTGCTTTTGAATGATAACTCTGTCGCTCAAACACGCGATATCATGGATTTCTGGCGTCCAAATTATTCAACAACCCCTTATGTCAACGGCATGTATTCAACCAAGCAATACCTTGATATGCTCAAAACGACTTGGGCTGAATTTCAAAAACGTTTTGACACCTCATTGGCTGATTTTTCTGCCTTTTGCTTCCACTTGCCATTTCCAAAATTAGCCCTCAAAGGCTTCCGCAAAATCATGGACAAATCTTTACCTACCCAATGGCAAGAAAAACTCCAAGCCAATTTTGAAAGTTCTATTCTTTACAGCAAACAAGTGGGCAATATCTACACAGGTTCTATTTTCCTTGGCCTGCTTTCCTTGCTTGAAAATAGCCAAAACCTAGCGGCAGGTGACCGCATTGCCTTCTTTAGTTATGGCAGTGGTGCAGTGGCTGAAATTTTCACAGGAACCTTGGTCGATGGCTTTCAAGAGCAACTCCACAGCAGTCGCCTCCAAGAACTCAATCAACGTCAACCACTTAGCGTTGCGACTTATGAAAAACTCTTCTTTGAAGAGGCTCAGCTCGATGCGGACGGTAATGCCACTTTTGCAGACTACCTCACAGGACCATTTGCCCTCAAAGAAATCCTCGGACACGAAAGATTGTATGGAAGAACAAATGACAAAAACTAAAGGAAACTGGGGAGGCTTCTCCAAAAAAACGTTGCCAGAGCGCCTTGATGTGCTAGACGCTCACCACTTACTCAGTCGAGACAACCTTGCTCTGCTCAAGGAAAATAAAGGCTTGTCCCTAGATACAGCCAATCAATTGACCGAAAATGTCTTAGGCACTTTTTCGCTACCCTTTTCTTTGGCGCCTGATTTTCTGGTGGATGGAACAGTTTTCAATGTGCCAATGGTTACGGAAGAGCCGTCAGTAGTGGCTGCTGCGAGTTTTGCTGCTAAAATCATCAAACGTTCAGGTGGTTTTAAAACCACTGTTCATTCCCGTCAAATGATTGGGCAGGTGGCGCTTTATGACGTCACAGACAAGACAGCCGCTCAAAAACGTATCTTAGAACACACTGAGCAGCTATTATCCGTGGCAAATGACGCCCATCCTTCTATTGTTAAACGCGGTGGCGGAGCACAATCGCTGCGCGTGGAAGAAAAAAAGGCCTTTCTCATCGTTTACGTGAACGTTGATACCAAAGAGGCTATGGGAGCCAATATGGTTAATACCATGATGGAAGCTTTAGTCCCAAGCTTGGAAGAACTATCTGGAGGCAAAAGCCTCATGGCTATCTTGTCAAACTATGCGACGCAAGCCCTTGTTACTGCCGAGTGTCAAGTGGACCTCCGCTACCTCAGCCGCAATACAAGCGAAGCCAAAAACCTAGCGAGAAAATTTCAAATGGCAAGCCAATTGGCGCAAGTGGACACCTACCGTGCCACCACTCATAATAAAGGTATTTTCAATGGAGTGGATGCTGTCGTTTTAGCCACAGGAAATGACTGGCGTGCTATCGAAGCTGGAGCCAATGCTTATGCTTGCAAAGACGGGCAATACCGTGGCTTATCGACTTGGACATTTGACGAGGACAAGCAGCATCTCCATGGTCAATTGACCCTGCCGATGCCTATTGCAACGCGAGGAGGCTCAATTGGACTTAACCCAACGGTCTACATCGCCCATGAGCTGCTTGGTCAACCAGACGCCCAACAATTGGCTCAGATTATCGTATCAGTCGGATTGGCACAAAATTTTGCTGCCGTCAAAGCCCTCACGTCAACTGGTATCCAGGCGGGACACATGAAATTGCAAGCCAAATCGCTGGCTCTCCTAGCAGGTGCTAAGGAAAACGAGGTCACTCAGGTAGTCAACCAGCTCCTTCAAGCCCCTCACATGAATTTGGAAACTGCTCAGGCCATTCTCAAAACCTTAAACTAACTCAAGACATCAAGCAACACTCGATATTTCGGGTGTTTTTTCTTGACAATATTTTTCATAGATTATATAATCTAGTTATAAATACTAGATAAAGAGGTAAGGAAAACGTTATGACAAAATCTTATCCAAAATGGGCGGATTTGCCAGAAATTGACTTGTATTTGGACCAAGTACTTCTTTACGTCAACCAAATCAACCAAGCCAATCATCCAAGTGACAAAGGCTTGACCGCTTCTATGATTAATAATTACGTCAAACACGGGCATTTGGATAAGCCCACTAAAAAGAAATACAGTCGCAAGCAAGTAGCGAGGCTCATTGTGATTACGTGTTTGAAAAATGTTTTCTCCATTCAAGAAATCAGTCAGACCTTGGCGCTGTTAACCGCAGATGATCAGTCGCAAAAACGCTACGATGATTTTGTTGCTTGCATGAATGGGGAAGAGGTCGCTGACGTGCCAGCTGTTGTGCTTTCTGCTTGTCAGACCTTGCAACTGTATGACCAAACCCACCAATTAGTTCAAGAATTAGGAGGAGTCGCTGATGAATGCTAGCATGACCGTGAAATTAAGTAAACGCTTATCATTTGGTGAAGAAGTTGCCAACAGCGTGACACATGCCGTTGGGACTGTTGCCATGCTTATTTTATTACCTATTACCGCTATTTACAGCTACCAACATTATGGTATGGAAGCTGCTGTTGGGATGTCTATTTTTGATATTAGTCTATTTTTGATGTTTTTATCATCGACCATTTACCACTCTATGCAGTACGATTCACCGCAAAAATTCGTTCTTCGAATTATTGACCATAGTATGATTTACATTGCCATTGCGGGTTCTTACACGCCTGTTGCTCTCTCTTTAGTGGGCGGATGGCTTGGTTATCTGATTATCGTTTTGCAGTGGGGTGCAACTATCTTTGGTATTTTGTATAAGATTTTCGCCAAAGAGATAAACGAAAAATTCTCCCTTTCCCTTTATTTGCTTATGGGCTGGTTGGTGATTTTCATCATTCCAAGTATTGTGACGAAGACTGGTGTCGTCTTTTGGTTGCTCATGCTTGCGGGTGGATTGTCTTACACCGTTGGTGCGATTTTCTACGCACGCAAACGCCCTTACGACCACATGATTTGGCATCTCTTCATTTTATTAGCCTCTATGCTGCATTACGTTGCCATCGTCTTCTTCATGTTGTAATACAAAAAACACTGATATCGCTATCAGTGTTTTTTTGTTGCTTGTAATTTGCCATATAATAAATAATCAACCTGCCTAAGTTGGTCAATGGTTTTGCAATTTAGGGCACACATAATCAAACGCAGGTCATCTTTCCAGCCGTTGATAATGGCAATCACTTTTTCGACTGGGTATTTTTCAACAAGTTCTAAAACAGTGCGAGATAAACCGACTGCTTTAGCCCCTAATACCAAACATTTAATGATATCCAGAGGATGGCGAACACCACCAGAGGCAAGAATTTCCATCTTATCCACCATTGGCTGAGCATTTAAAAGGGTCTGCACTGTGCTTTGTCCCCAATCATCGAGGTAAGAACGGTTATTGCCACGCTGGTTTTCAATATAAGCAAAACTAGTCCCACCACGCCCTGAAATATCGACAGTCTGAATACCCAGGTCATGCGCCATCTCAATAGTTTTAAGGTCCATCCCAAAGCCGACTTCCTTAAGAATAACGGGAACAGGAGATTTGCTGGCATAATCAGCTAGGTTGGCTTTCCACTGATGAAAAACGCGCTCTCCCTCAGGCATAAGCAACTCTTGCATGAGATTAACATGGACTTGCAGAAAAATAGGCTGCATCTCTTGAATAGTTTGCAGACCGAGTTCATAAGGCTTATCAATGCCGATATTGGTCGCTAATAACAATTGTGGAAATTCTGACGACTTGGGATAAGACTGGTCTTTTGGATTTTTCAGCGCAGCACTATAAGAACCCGTCACCATAACCAGTCCTGTCGCTTGGGCCACCTGAGCTATTTTGCGATTGACAGCTCTGCCTTTTTCCGAGCCACCCGTCATCGCATTGATGTAAAAAGGAAAATCAAAATCTTGCCCAGCAAAATGAGTTGTGAGATCAATCTCGCTCAAATCATAGTCTGGCAAGGAATGATGAATCAATTCCATATCGTCAAATGAATTGTAGGGCGACTGGTAAGCCAAAGCGTACTTGATGTGGTCATCTTTACGGTTGGTCATGCTAATTCCTCCAAATCCAGTAATACAATTCCTGCATCTTCCCAGCGTTTGATGAGGGTTTTGGTGTCTGTTTGATTAAAGGACAGAGCGATGCCGCAATCGCCGCCGCCTGAACCTGATGATTTGGCAATAACGTCCAAGCCTTCTTCGGCTGCTTTCAAAGTTTTCAGAGTGTCATTGTAAATGGCTGGGCTCAAACCGAGCAACAAATCGCTGACCTTTTGCAGACTGGTTTTAATGACATCTTTATCACCTGTTTGTAAGGCTTCTTGGCAAATTAAGACTTGATTTTGAGTGTCCTTCAAAAAATCTGGTGTGATAGCCGATTTGACCAAACAAATCATATCCTTTGAAATAGAAGGTTGTCTGGTCCAACCAACCAAGAAATCACAGGCTAAAGCAGGCTTAAGAATGTCAATGCGATAGCCCCAATCCTTAGCCAGCACCTCTTGAATGCTTTCTGTGGCAATCCAACTTGCGACTTTTTGACGGTCAAAAGCGGTAAAGGCCACCAAATCATCATAAGTAATACAGGCAATATCGCCCATTGAACCGTTGTCCCCCATTTTCAAGAGCGTATAAGACGCCAACTTAAAAATAGTATTTGCCGATAAGTTCAAGTCATAAAAGGCAGACAAGGCTTTCAATGTCAGAACCGTCACTGAACCACTTGAGCCAATACCAAATTTCTTGCCGTCGCGCTCCATTTTTCCTGTAATACGAAGGTCAAAGGCAGGCAATGCTTCCAAAGATTTCCCCAAACAAGCGGCTAATGTCTTAATCGTCTGCTGAATAAGGGAGTAATCACTGTTTGGAGTCATGTCAGCACCTGCATCAAACATATCTGAAAAGAGGTGGATCGTCCTAGCTTCCCTAACCTGCGCGGTCATGTAAATGGGGATATTTTTGATAATAGCGGTCTGACCTGGGGTTAAAATAGCGTATTCCCCCGCAATATAAAGCTTACCGCCTGTTTGCACACTAATCGTTTTCATCTGGCAATACCTTGGTTTGTGAGGCAATTACGCGATACTTCTCTTCAAAACGTTTGGTTAAGCGCTCCAAATCATCTTCTAAACAAAGCACTTTAACGTTCGGACCTGCATCCATAGTGAAATAGCATTTTTCCCCTTGGGCACGCAAACTCTTAACAAAGTCCATAGCCTCATAAGACGCATCGGTCAGATAGTTAAAAGGAGGATTGGCATGGGTATTGGTATCATGCATGGCAAGGGCGTTGCGCTCAGTCAATTCCCCCACGCGCTCAAAGTCGTTGGCTTTTAAATAAGCCAACATATCCTTGTAATCTTGTTCTGATTGTTTGACCCAATCCGCAAAAGTGGTTGAGGTTTCTACGCAACGTTTCATGCCTTCGCGGCTAGAAATAGGCTTTTTATTATCGTTTAAAACTAGCATAATCATCGCTAGCTTGAGGTCAGTCTGAACAGGGTAAATGTCGCCGCTGTCCTTATCCCAAGCTGCAATGGGTCCAAAAAAAGAACGCGACGATGAACCAGAGGCAAATTTGGCTTTTTGAGCTAGTCGAGCCTGCGTCAATCCAGTTTCAAATAGTTCGTTGCAAGCTTTGACAAGGGCTGATAGGCCACTAGAACTTGAGGATAATCCCGCAGCTGTTGGCATGTTATTGCTTGTTTCAACGCTGACAAACTGGCTACGGTCCCCACGGTATTGGTCAATAATGGCTGAAATCTTAGCGTGTTCTTTCTCGTCTTGCAAGACCCCATTGATGTAAAATATATCCTTAGTTGCTGATGGGGGCAGGAAAGAAACGGTTGTTGTCGTAAAGAGATTGTCCAAAGTCAAGGAAATACTGCTAGTTGCTGGAATCATGCAGGCAGCGTCAGCTTTTCCCCAGTATTTGATAATGGCAATATTAGCGTATGATGTTACCGTTACAGTTTTTCGATCCACGTTTGAACCGCTCCTCCTTCTTTTAATACATGACTAATGTGCTCCGCGTCAGCTTGATCGCTTGCAAGGGCAATAATACACCCCCCAAGTCCGCCACCGCTCATCTTGGCTCCAAGGGCATCATTTTCCAAAGCAAGAGCAACCAACTGATCCGACAGATCCACGCTGACACCGATAGCTTGCAAATGACTATGGGCCTTGGTCATCATCTGACCGATGGTGTCAATAGCCTTATCTTGAATCGCTTTCTGGACGATTTCCGTCAAATCACCCAATGCCGCTAGATGAGGAAGGTTGGCTTCTTCAGTTTGTGCCACTTTTTCGACGGCTTCTCTGGTGTTACCATAAATCCCCGTGTCTGCAATCACCAAATAAGCCCCCAAATCCAAATCTAGCGTGTTAAAACCAATGTTTCGGATAAAGGTAATGGCTTGGTCACTCAAACACGTCTTGGCATCCAAACCACTCGGATTGGAATGCGCAATGATTTCCGCCTTGTTCACCAAAATTTCCAATGTTTGTCGGTCAATGCTTTGCTCAAAGTAATCAAAAACCGCTCGAATAGCTGCAATAGATACCGCTGCCGACGACCCCATCCCTCGTTTTTGAGGAATTTCGGAACGAATGGCACAAGAAATCGGAATATCCGTGTGATTAAGGTACTCAAGAGCTGAATAAATCGCAGTTGACACCGTATCGTAAAAGTCAAATGTTATCTTCTCTTTGGCTGGATAAATGCAGCACTCAACCTCAATTCCCTTAAGCGGAATCGCAATGGCAGGATAGCCATAAACCACCGAATGCTCACCCATCCAAATAATCTTACTATGCGCCTTACCAACACCAATTTTCTTAGTCATTTTCTTCTCTTATTAAAAAATTTAGTCCACTTACCATTGTATCATCAATAACAAAAAAAAGCGACTATTACTGAAAATTGATTAGAGGGAATATAATTCTTTTCATATGCTACCCACATTTTGGAAGGAAAAAAGTAAGTATAATCCTTGTGTCTTATTGACAGTGGGATTACACTTACTTGCATTTAACAATTCTTATTGATTTTTGTAGCTAGCATCAATGCCAGAGAAAAATTGTTTAGATAATTTGGAAATGGTGTCATCTTGTTCAAGTTCTTTCAGGGCTTTGTTAAGCTTCTTTTGAAGAGCTTCATCTTGACCTTTATTAAAAGCAATGGCAATGTTTTCTTCACCAATTTCACCATCTAAAATTTTCAAATCCAATCCTTTTTGCTTGATAATAGCAGCTAAAATGGTCTTAGCATTTGAATAGCCATTGACTTGACCATCTGTCACTGCAGAAAATGCAGCTTCGCGGTCATCATAAGTTTGGATGGTGGTGCTTGGATTAAATTGCTTAAGGACGGTGATTTGGTTAGAACCAACAGTTGCTGCGATGGTCGTATTGGATAAGTCATCAACAGATTTTAGGTGAGAATCTAATTGAGTGACAACACCATATTGGAAAGTAGCATACGGTGTTGAAAAATCATAGGCTTCTTTTCGTTTATCCGTTATTGCCACATAACTTGCCACTGCATCCACTTTATGGCTAGTCAACAAACCAAATAAACCGTCAAAACTAGTTGTCGTAAAATCAACACGATAACCCATTTTATCTGCTACAGCTTTCATAACTTCTACGTCAAATCCTGTTAAATTTCCATTATCATCTTTATATAAGACCCTGGAAAACTAACCCCAGTTGTCGCCACTTTCAAAACAGGTTTATCTGATGAGGCTGTGCTTTCTGATGCTTGATTGCCCTTGGTAGCTGTTTGATAGCCAAAATAAGCAAGTACTGCAATAACCACAATGGCAATAATCCCAATAATCGATTTTTTCTTCATTCATTAATCTCCTCTAAAATAAACTTGAACAGTTGACACCACATCGTCAACTTTAGCTAAACTTTCTCCAATATTATTTTCGGGAACAATCCAAGATTGAATTGTCTCCTTACTAAAATGAGTGCTTACAGTAGGCTCTTGATAAAGCAAACTAATAAAATCATCGTGATTTTCGATTGCCTTCATCGCTGCTTGATAAACCAACTCATGTGCGGTTTGCTTACCAATAACTTTCCCCAACTTAAACATGATACGCTCTGAATAAGGGAGACTGCCTTGAATATCAAGGTTTTTCCGCATCTGAACGGTATTAACCTCTAACTCCGACAAGATATAAGTCAATTGAACTAGCTGAGCATCCAAATAACTGGTGATTTCTGGAAGAGCAACCCACTCATTGCGCCAATGAATAGCGTCACGTTCGCCATCAATCAACATAGATTGTAACATTAAGCTAACATCTGAAAAAATGGGCTGCGTCAGGCTCGCAACCCCTTCTATCAAAGCTGGATTGCGTTTTTGAGGCATGGTTGATGAACCAATTTCCCCCTTACGAAAAGGTTCGTGAATTTCATTGATTTCAGTTTTCATCAGGGTAAACAGTTCATGTCCAATTTTACCCAAGGTACCAGCATAAATCCCTAAAGTCGTAGCGAATTCTGAAAAGCGATCTCTGGATGGCTGCCATGAAATATTGGGAACGACCAAACCCAATTCAGCCAAGGTTAAACGCTCAACTTCAATTCCCCTTCCGTCAAATGCAGCGTATGTCCCAACAGCACCACTGATACTTCCAACAAAAACCTCATTGAATTCCAATTGGCGTAAACGTTTGTGATTTCTTAATAATTCATCCAACCAAATGGCTAATTTAACGCCAAATGTAATCAGAATGGCGTGAATGCCATGAGTTCGCCCCATCATAAGAGTAGAACGGTGCTTTTGGGCCAATGCTGCTACTGTTTGAATGAGGGCTTTTGAATGTTGCACAATCACATCATAGGCTTCTTTGGTTTGCAACATAATACCTGTATCAACAATATCTTGAGTGGTAACACCGTAATGCACGTATTCCCCCGCCTCAGTGCCGACTAATTCTTGAAGCGCATGAATTAAAGCAATCAAAGAGTGCCGCTTTTGAGCACTTTCTTTTTGCAAGGTCAAAAGGTTGAGATGTTCAACTTTTGCTTTTTCAATAATTTGTTGTGCTGCCGTTTTTGGAATAATGCCCAATTCACCTTCAATTTTAGCCAGAACCACCTCAACCGCTAATTGTTTTGATACTTTGTTCTCGTCACTCCAAATCAAGCGAATCTCAGGTGTTGAAAAATTATTTTGCAATAATATCGAATCTAAAACACTTGTCATTTGTCATCTTTCCCTTTCTTATAAGGCTGAACTCTCTAAAGACCCACGATAGAGTGAATGAACAAAGGCACGCACGCGCTCATGACTGTTATTATTAGAAAGTAATAGATCCGTAGGTCCTTGTGTTAAAATTTCCCCATTTTCAATAAAGACAACATTATCTGCCGTCTTTCTAGCAAATGTCATTTCATGAGTCACTAAAATCATGGAAATATTTTCTTCTGCCAGAGTTGAGATAACTTGCAAGACTCCATCGACCATTTCAGGGTCAAGAGCTGAAGTTGGCTCATCAAATAAAATGATTTTGGGCTTAAACGCAATAGCAACACGTTGCTGCTGCCCGCCTGATAAAGTAACTGGGTACTGATTTTCAAAAGCTGCTAAACCAACTTTTTCCAAAGACTCATGTGCGATGATTTCGGCCTCTTTTCTTGAAAAACGACCGCTTAAAACCAAAGGCTGAACCACATTTTGCAAAACCGTGTAATTCTTAAACAAGTGAAATTGTTGAAAAACCATGGTTGAATGGTTGCGAATCTGACGAATATCACGCTTATTTATCTTTCCTCCGATGACTTCAGTATCTCCAACTCGCAACCTTCCTGACGTTGGTATCTGTAACAGATTCAAGGTGCGTAACAGAGTTGTTTTACCTGAACCGCTTGGCCCAACAAAAGCGGTCACCGTTCCTTCTTCAATAGTTAAATCAATGGATTTTAAAATGGTTTTGTGACCTATTGTCACTTCTAAATTAGTTAACTCAATCAAACTCATCTACGGACCTCCTATACGGTACTGTCAAATCTCTTTCAAATAGATGTTGTATCCAAGTGTAGATCACAATCATCAGCCAATACAGTAACCCTATGGCTAAATAGGTTTCAAAATAGCGTAAAGAACCTCCTGCAATCATTTTTGCGTGGGCAAATAACTCTATTATTCCCAAGGTGAATACAAGCGATGTTTCTTTTAGCAAACTAACAAATGTATTTCCGGTAGCGGGTAAAGCATTTAAAGTCGCCTGAGGCAAAATGACATGTAGAAAAATCTTCCAACCCAGGATGTTAAGAGCTTGCCCTGCCTCAATTTGCCCTTTATCAACAGAATTAACGGCTGCTCTAAAAATCTCAGCCAAATAAGCAGATTGTTTTAAGCCAAGACCTACAACAGCTGAGGTAATGGCGGTCATTCCTTGAAAAGCTGGAAATAACTGAAGTAAGCCATAAAATATTAAAAACAATTGCACCAAGGTCGGCATCCCACGAAATAAGGAAATGTAAACATTAGCAAAGTATCGTAGCGTTTTTTGATTGGATAGTTGAAACTATGTCATCAAAGATCCGACTAAAATCGCTAATAACATAGAAGCCATTGCAATAAAAATGGTTACAGGAATGTAGGCAGGTAATTTTAAAAATAATTCAAAAAAGTATTGCCAACTAAAATTCATGGCTTACTCCTTTCAATAATGTTTGCAAAGCTTCATCCTTAACATCTAACAAAGCTTCTTGATTAAAGGTTTTGATGAGGTAAACCGTTTTATGATCTGAAAAAAGTGACTTCTCACCAAGGTAACGAAAACCCATTTTTTCGTAGGCATCAATGAGCCAAGGATGTTCGAGAGCCGTTCCCAGCGTCACAGCAGGTGCCTTCAATTCTTTTAGGATATAGTTGTCAATGATTTCTGATATCAAGGACTTAGCATGTCCCTGCCCTTGAAAATGAGGATTTGTCGCCACCCAGCCTAAGTGGGGGAGGAAAAAAGGACTCGGATTATCTGACCAAGGCAGCCTAACTGAAACAGACGATACCAGTTGTTTATCAAGTACTTTTACAAAAGTAGGCGTTGTTTGCAGTACTTTTTCAAGTTCTGATTGAGTCATTATCCCTGCTTTAAAATGAATTCCTAGTCTTTCATTTGCTGCATAAGCTTGATGATACAAGTTCACTAATGCTTCACTAAATTCATATGTTGCTTGCTGATAGGTCATACATTTCCTTTCTTTTTTAGTCTAACAATGTTATTTTTTCAAAAAATTCTGATAGTTTTAGCAGTGTTTTTTCTATTAGTTGCCAATAAATGGCGTCGAGTTTCCCTTGAGTTAACTGGTGATACTTAGCAAAATGCTCTCGTGATGATAACGGATTTTGAGGAGAACCTTTAGGATATTGTACTAACTGATCAAAAGTAATCTGATGATTGCTTCTGATAATCAAACGTATTGGACGTGTGCTATCATCGCTTGGCAAATCATTAAAACGGCTAATTTTTTGTGCAAATTCACGAAAGTCAGTAGATGTTTTTTCCTCGGAAAAATCAGAACTTTCCACACTTCCTTTAGATAAAACCAACCACAAAAGGTATTCAATTGAAAACTTACCTTCTAAACACGTTTTAGGAAAACGATGCGTCAAAGCCCGATCCCTTGTCGCAGAAAAATGTACTTCAATATCAGATACTTCATCAGCCCCTTATCCCAAATTGGTAAGCTTTTTCTCCCAAATCATAGCCAGCATTGGCTGTAGAGCAAAAAGGGTATTTCTTAAACCATAAGCCTGGTGATAAGATTTGAGCAGGTTCCAACCAATTATCCAAGAAAGCCGTCACAGAGAAATGCTGCCGATTAAAGATTTGAAACCAACCTGTCAAGGGGGATAAGACATCATCGTAAGCTGTCATGCCCAAATTCACTAACTCATAGGCTTGAACAGCATTTCTTGCTGCAAATCCTACATTTAAAGGCTTACCATCTGTTCCTTCTTGGCAGAGAAAGCCTGCAGATTGCGTTGATGTTAACGACAATAACTGAGAATATCCGTCAACGGTAAGGTTTTAAAATAACCAATAGCAATAGCAGCAGCTAAACTACCAATGGTGGCTGTACTATGCCAGCCTTGTTTAATGTGTTGAGGTTGGCACTGCAGACCAATCCTGCCAGCAAATTCCACGCCTTGAACATAAGCCGCTAATAACCTTTCAAAAGAATCATCGGCATCACTGACAGCTAACAGCGCCGAAAAGATGACTGCACTTGGATGCCCTCGAAAATTGGCTTGAACACCGTCTAAATCATGGTAGTGAGCCAAATAGCCTGATAGCAAGGCTGATTATTCCTTTGATGTTCGATAAGGGGTTAAAAGAATCAGATGACTGCCAGCTTTTTCGAGTGATGCTTGCAACAAACCTTTCCTTTTAGCTGATTGTAATCCAGCAGAATAACAAGCTAAATAATCTAATAAAGCTATTTTCGCAAACGCTATGCTTTCCTTATATTGCGGAGTATCATGAATCTCTTTTTGCAATTGTTGGATCATTTTTTTAGTAACGCTCATAACTTCTCAAATCATTTCTCACCAGCGTAGTAATCCAATAAATACAAGGCATTTTTAACAAAATAATTAACTGCAACTGGAAGCGCCTCATCTTTTACACTAAAGTCATCGTGGTGCCAGTCAGGGGCATTTTCGTCACCATTTGAACCAATAAAGGCAAAAACTCCTGGAATTTTTTCTTGATAAGCAGCAAAATCTTCACCACCTGTTGATGGCAGGGTTTCAATAACCTCAGCAAAGGTTTTAGAATGTTCAAAAATCAAAGGCGTTAGCGTAGAATCATTAAACGTAACTTTTGGTGAATTTCCCCAAGAAATCGAAACTTCCGCTCCAAATTGTTCCGCCGTATGTTCGACTACTTTGGTAAATTGCTCAATGACTGACAAGCGAACGTCAGGATCAAATGTTCGAATAGTCCCTTCAAAAAAACTACTGGCTGGTAAAACATTCCAAGTATTGCCAACATCAATATGAGTCACAGACAAGACTGCTGATTGAAAAGGTGAGATTGTTCTTGACACAATCGACTGTAAATTATTAATAATAGTTGTGATAACCAATACTGTATCAACACCTAAATCAGGCCGAGCTGCGTGAACGCTGATGCCTTTGACTGTCACTGCAAATTGTTCCACTCCAGCCATTATAGCTCCTGAACGCAAACCGATTTGACCTGGTTTTAAATGAGGATTATTGTGATACCCCACAATAGCTGATACCCCTTCTATGCCACCAACCGCTATGACTTGATGTCCACCCTGAAAATGTTCTTCTGCTACTTGGAAAATCAAGCGAACGGTTCCTTTTAATGTTGCTTCTTGTTGTTTTAAACGTTCTGCTGCTCCCAATAAACTGGTTTGGTGAAAATCATGGCCGCAGGCATGCATCGCACCATTATCACTCGCATAGGCAAGCCCTGTCTTTTCAAAAATAGGAAGAGCATCAATATCTGCTCGTAAAGCAATAATGGGATATCCATGCCCAATTTCAGCAATAACCCCTGTTTTCAAAGGGTAATCCAAGGGCTCAATCCCAATATTTTGCAACTGTTCTTTGATAAAACGAGTGGTGTTGTATTCTTTTTCTGAAACTTCTGGATGTTGATGAATATGGTGACGAATCGCTGTCAATTTTTGATAAAACGTATCTGACAAATGCCTATCCTCCTCTTTTCAGATTGCTATTATCTTATCACCTCATTTTCACCTTGCATAC
This sequence comes from Streptococcus sp. UBA3373, assembly GCF_002360305.1. NCBI lineage: Bacteria > Bacillati > Bacillota > Bacilli > Lactobacillales > Streptococcaceae > Streptococcus > Streptococcus sp. UBA3373. The sequence goes on from NZ_DEQF01000035.1 coordinate 22,417, forward strand.
TCTATTTTACTTATGGCAAGCTATAAATCATGTTTATAGAGGACTTTTAAAAAATGTTCTTTCATTAAAGGACACATGAACCTTCCCCTTCGCTATTACATTTTTTTATCACGGGTTTGGTTTTTTATATCAGAACTTTGCGATTTTTCAGTTTACTTTTTGTTATAATAGCTACAACTTTCACAAGGAGGGATGGGTTCATATGAATTTACAGCAGTGTCGTTATGTTGATATGGTGGCTCGTATGGGGTCTTTTAGTCAGGCGGCTAAGGAATTGTTTATGACACAGCCCAATTTATCCAGTTCCATTAAGGATTTGGAAAATGAATTGGGGGTTCAGCTTTTTGTGCGTTCCAATGTCGGCACGCGCCCGACCGAAGATGGCTATGATTTTTTAAAATACGCCAAGCGGATTCTTGGTGAGGTGGATTTATTAGAGCAACGTTATCAGGAAGATTTCAAAAAGAGTTTTACAGTCGCATCGCACCACTATGATTTTTTGTCCATTCCCATGGCAACCGTAGCGCAGCAATTTAACGAGGAATATCAGGAATTTCAAACCATTGAAACCACAACCAAGGAGATTTTGGATAGTGTGGCGACTTTTGAGGCAGATTTGGGCATTATTTACCTTGATGACGACAACAAGCATATTTTAGAAACGTCCTTAGAGCATCATGATCTGACGTTTACGTCTTTGGGGGATTTTCCCACGCGTATTTTTTTGCGAAGGCAACACCCTTTGGCAACGAAAAAAGAGATTTCTGAGAGTGATTTGAAGGGCTACGACCAAATTCGTTTTCGTCAGGAAGAGTCTGGATTGCATTTTGATGAGGACGCTCTGAGCATTCATCGTAAACAGCGCGTACTTTATAGCAATGATAGAGGCACGGTCATGAATTTGCTTTGTGCCACGGATGCTTATGCTTCTGGTCTTGGCATCGTCAATAGTTTTGTGCGTGACCAGATTGTCTTGATTCCGCTGAAGGATAGCCCCAAACATACACTTGGCTACGTTACCCATAAACATAAAAAAATGTCTGACATTGGGGCGGCTTTTGTTGCTGAAGTGCGAAAAAGTTTAGATGCCTTTCCAAATGTCATCTAAGACTTCTCTTGAAAACACTTTCTCTTTTTGTGTTACAATAGAAAAAAGGAGGATGCATTATGGAATGGAAAACACTTAATAACGGCGTGAAAATCCCTGTTTTGGGGTTTGGCGTGTGGCAAATGTTTGACCAAGCTGACTGCCAACGTGCGGTGGAGGAGGCCTTTGACGTTGGCTACCGTCTGATTGATACCGCTGCTCTTTACCAAAACGAAGAGGCTGTGGGACGTGCGGTCAAGGCTTCAGGTCTAGCCCGCGAGGACGTTTTTCTAACCAGCAAGGTTTGGATTAATGACTTGGGTTATGAAGCAACCAAAAAAGCCTTTGAAAAAAGCCTTCAAAAGCTTAATACCGATTATTTGGACCTTTATCTCATTCACCAACCTTATGGCGATACACACGGGGCTTGGCGAGCAATGATTGACTTGTACCGTGAGGGACGCATTCGCGCTATTGGGGTGTCTAATTTTTCAACTGGTCGCTTGACAGATTTTGCGATAAATACTGATATCGTGCCAGCGCTTAATCAAATTGAGCTGCACCCTTACAAGCAACGCCCTCTCATGCAAGCGGCTAATGCCGAATTTGGAGTGGCAATTCAGGCATGGAGCCCTTTCAACCGCGGAGAGGACAATATCTTCAAGGATCCTGTTTTGAACAACATTGCTGAAAAGCACGACAAAACCGTGGCACAGGTCATTCTTCGTTGGCAAATTCAAAGTGATATTCTCACCATTCCAAAATCAGCACATATTGACCGTATGCGTGACAATATCGATGTTTTTGATTTCCAATTGACAGATGATGACCTCAAACGCATTCAAGCTCTCGACTGTTATCCAAACGACTATGGTCCAAACGAAAGCCCTGAGCAAGTCAAGCGCTTATCAACTTTCTTCCCATCTTAATCGTAAGAGCACTCAAAATCTTAGATTTGGGTGCTCTTTCTTATTTTCCAAAAACGGCTTGAGAGGTTACTCCACTCCTTCACTTTTGAATAATTCTTCGGTCAAATACAAGATAACCTGAACCAAGATGGAAAGAGCCACTGTGAGGAGAATGCCCCAAATCAAAGGCGGAAAACTCATGGTGCGCAAGCCATCAAACAAAATGCGACCTAATCCACCAGCATTGATGGTGGCTGAACCTAAGGAAAGTCGCAGTTTCAGTCTGGATCCTTCTTTAGGTACTTTAGAAAATATTGTCGTAAAAAATGGCCAGCAAGTTAAAAGTGGTGATGTGGTTGCTACTTATCAAAATGCAACGATTGCTGATCAAGCCAATGAGCAAGCTCAATCTTTAAATAAATTAAATTTAGCCATTAGCAATGCTAAGACAAATTTAGATAGTGCCGTTCAAAAACGTAACCAACTAGCCAATCAATTAGCCCAAGCTAAAAAGAATGTGCAAAGTTTGCAAGCAGCCAATGATCCTAGTGCAATTGAAGCATCGGCACAATTAGATGCAGCCCAACAAGCCTATGATGCCCAAGTTGAAGTGGTCAATCAAGCGCAACAAGCACTAGATAATGCCAATTTAGATTTTTCTGATGCTAATGCCCAAGTCGAGCAAACACGTAAGAAAGTTACTACTTCAGTAACTGCGCCGTTTGATGGTACCGTTTACATTGATGAAGCAGGTAAATCTTCAGCCAATACGCCTTATGCAACCATTGTATCTCCGGGAACGATTGTCCAAGCAACCGTTACAGAGTATGACTACAATAAATTAAAACTAGGTCAAAAAGTTGAAATTTTACCTGTGAATGATTCAAGAAAAGTATTAGGTAGCATTACAAATATTTCGACTTTACCGCAAAGTGCTGCAGTAAGCAATCAAGCTAGTGCCGCTTTATCCGGCGGTGGCAGGTATCTCATTATTTATTGCCGGTGTAGGTGTAATGAATATGATGTATATTTCTGTCTCTGAACGGACAAAAGAAATCGGTATAAGAAAAGCCTTAGGAGCTACTCAGCGTTCGATTATGATCCAGTTTTTATTAGAAGGCGTCATGTTAATCTTTACTGGTGGAATTATCGGTTACCTTTTAGGAATAGTTGTGGCCTATTCGATAGGCGCTATTATGAAAATTGGTATTCAAATTGATTTTTTTACTATTAGTATAGCTGTAGGTGTCTCGACGTTAATTGGTTTAGTCTTTTCAGTAATGCCAGCTAGAGAGGCGGCTAAGAAAGACTTAATTGATATTTTACGTTAGTATGAAATAAAAAAGCTTTGCGATGTGTAGGTCGCAAAGCTTTTTTGGCGTGTTAAAAAGGTGTGAAGAAAACACGCAGCGTAAAGAAGTTGAAAGAGGATCTTTATTTAAGTCAAATTTTACTGCATTTACCAATTATTTATGATTAAGCTAATTAAAATGAGCAAGCCAACGCC
>NZ_DEQF01000021.1:0-40075 GCF_002360305.1 Streptococcus sp. UBA3373
CCAACTTTTTGGGGTCAGTACATGCTAATCGTCTTTTTTAATCGTCACAAGTTCGCTAGCAAAACCAGCTAAAATGAATGTAATTGTCATACTAATACCAAAAGCAATGTGTTGCTGGTAAAAAGTCGTTAAATTAGCAGAAATCGCTGCTAAAATAAGGCTAGTCCGTATCCAAGTATGTCACCCGATTCGGGTGCTTTTTTATTTTCTAATTGAGAATAAAAAATTATACTTCTATTTTACTTTTCTTTATTTCAAAAAACAAGCGTTTTCATACGCTTGTTTTCTAATTTTTTCATCATTAACTCACGAGCCAGCCCCAGAAAAAGGGGAGACAAAAGGCGATTACGCCACAGATAACAAAGAGGGCTTTTAGCCACTTTTGGGGAATATTGGTAGATTTGACCCAAAAGGTGATGGCAAAGAGCCAAGAACAGGCAAATAAAAACCAGTAATACCAGGCAAGAGACATTATTAGTCCTCCTTTCTAGCCTTTAGCCTTTGTGTAAATTGACGGCGGGAAATCAATAACAAACCAAGCATTAATACTTCATAGGCCACAAAGAAAAGAATAAAGCAATGCAAAAAAAAGGTTTCTGGTAAGACCCAAATAATAGGGTCTGTGGCTGGGTTAAAGAGCCAAGTAGAATCACCAGGAAAAAGCACTTCGTGAAATAGCGTAAAAAATTGTTCAAAACCAATTAAGACGCCTGCTACTGCAATTAACACTGGTAAAAAGGCTGCCCAAACAAATGCTCTTTGGTGGAGAAAAAGGGTTTTATTAACGATGCCATTTTTCAAAAAACACCAAGATAGGTAAAGTAGCACGACAAAGAGCGCTTGTGTTAAGTGAAAGAGGTGTTTCACATCTTGAAAATGCTTGAGCCCTGCCGCAGAAGAAGGAAAATTAGGCATAGACAAGGTGTGTGAAAAAGGCGAGGTGAGATAGGTCATCAACACGTTAAAGTTATCAAGCAAATCTGCTTTGGGAAAGGTCACTTGCAAGGTGAGATGCAACCAATCAACCTCAAATGGGTAAAGCAACCAAGCACCGTAAATCGTGATTAAAATAGCCACAGATAAAAGCCAAAGCCATGTGGCAAAGGTCCAAATCTTATTTTTCATCGAAAGTCCATTCGTCTAAGCTTGAAAGAACGTGGTCAGGTTGAATTGGCAAGGTTGGCACTTCTTCTGGTTTGGTAAAGCCAGTTGTCACCAATAGAGTTGCAATATCATTTTTGATACCGGCCATGATGTCTGTCAAATAGTTATCACCCACCATAATGGCTTGGTCGCGCTTCACATTTAAAACGTCTAGGGCTTTGTTCATGATAATGGCATTAGGTTTGCCAATGAAAATCGGTTTGACGCGTGTTGCAATTTCCAAGAATTTGCTAATAGACCCCGCACCTGGCATCAAGCCACGCTCTGTTGGGATATTTAAATCAGGGTTGGTCCCAATAAATAAGGCACCTTTTTGGATGGCTAGGGTGGCTACTGCCAGCATTTCATAGGTTAATTGTGTGTCCAACCCAACCACAACATAGGCAGGATTTTCAGTATCTTCAACGTAGCCAGCTTCTGCAATGGCTGTTTTTAAGCCCGTTTCACCAATGACGTACGCTGTTTTGCCACGCTTCATGTCATTCATGTAATCAACCGTTGCCATGGTCGCTGTATAAATGGTTTCAAGCGGCGTTTGAACGTTAAATTGCTTGGCTAACATTTCTTGCACCGCTTCAGGTGTGCGTGTGGTATTATTGGTCACCAAAACATAAGGAATATGTCTTTCTTGCAGGCGTTGAATAAACCGTTCCCCTGCAGGAATACGTTCCTTTCCCTTGTAAATCGTTCCGTCTAAGTCAATCAGGTATCCTTTATAAGTCACATTATTCTCCTTTTTTATCTGTATTGTTAAAGTTTACAATCTGCTTTCTTCGATGCTTCGCCATTCGATGCAAGCTTGGGCATGAACAGTTCCTTGGGTCACAATTTCGTGTTTAGTCGACAAATCCTTTTGTTCCACGCGCGAAATGATATCATGACCATAGTGAATTTCTTTAACGTATTTGAGGTGGATATTGCGAGGAACGTGGTGTTGCAAAAATTCAAAATCCAATCCCTCATACATCCACGCCAAATACTTGCTGTTATTGACATGACCGTTCAAATCAAGGTCAAAGAAACGCACATGATACAAGGTTTCTTCTGGATTTTCCAAATCCTCGTACTTAGGACCGCGGTAAATTTTCTTGATTTTTTCAGCTTGATAAGGAGCTACCAAATCATCAATCACAAAATGCACCTTGCGGGTTTCATAATCCATCAAAACAAAGGTCGAATGAATAGTGATGATTTTTGCCCCTGTGGCATCGTAAACGTAAAAATCACGGTAACAAAAGAGTTTGTTGTAAGACGTTGGCACGGTTTCAACGGTGATGGTTTCTGCGTATTTGGGCAAACGCTCAATTTCAATCGCATAGTCCGTCACAATCCAAACTAACTGATACTTTTCATAAATAAACTCATTACTGATGCCTAATGCCATCGATTGCTTACCAGACACTTGTAAGACCAAGGACAATAGTTCTGGCAATTTCATGTTGAAATTGATATCACTTTCATAAAAAGGAACCGTATATTTTTCTTGATAATGACAACCCATAATACTACCTACTATATGATAAATTTTTCTGCGACAGTATCGCCTAAGAAAAGACCTTTTTTCGTCATGCGAATCATCTCGTCATCTGGCACCAAAAGACCTTGTTGACGCAATTCAGCAACCACTTGACCATAACGCTCCTCAAAGGAAATCCCAAAACGTTCTTCAAATTTGGCAATGGAAACGCCTGATTTCTTACGTAAACCTAGAAACAGCTCTTCTTCCATCATTTCCTCTTTGGTCAGAACTTCTTCTGACAATCTTGCATTACCTTCTGAAACAGCCTTCAAATAATGTTGAATAGGCCCCTGGTTACGGTAACGCACCCCAGCAATATAACCAGACGCCCCAGCACCAACACCATAATATTCCGCATTGTCCCAATACATGAGATTATGTCGACTTTCAAAACCAGGCTTGGTAAAATTGGAAATTTCATAATGCTCAAAGCCATTTTTCTCAAGTTCTGTAATGATGTAGTCAAACATCTCTGCCTCAAGGTCTTCTTGAGGCAGATTAAGCTTACCACGGCGCATTTTATTCATGAAAACCGTGTGGTGTTCCAATATCAAACTGTACAAACTGAGGTGGGGAATATCTAGCGCTAAAGCCTTGGCAACATTTTCCTTAACATCAGACATGGTCTGATCTGGCAAGGCATAAATCAAGTCAATCGAAATGTTATCAAATCCAGCTTCTTTTAAACTGGCAATGGTGTCATAAATCTGAGCTTCATTGTGGCTGCGACCTATTTGTTTCAATTGCTTGTCGTTAAAGGTCTGCACCCCCAAAGACACACGATTGACAGCTGATTGTTTGAGCACCTCAATTTTGTCCTCAGTCAAATCACCTGGATTGGCTTCAATGGTGAATTCTTCCAAGACACTTAAATCCAAATTTTTAGTAAGATTTGTCAGCAAATAATCCAATTGCTGAGCAGTGATGGCAGTAGGAGTCCCACCACCGATATACAAGGTACGCAGTTGTTTAATATCGTAACGCTCAAATTCACGAATAAGAGCCTGCAAATACGCATCGACAGGCTGATTTTTGATAAACACTTTTGAAAAATCACAATAATAACAAATCTGAGTACAAAAAGGAATATGAACATAAGCTGATGTTGGTTTTTTTAGCATGACGTTATTATAACATTTTTAAAAAAACTTAACCAATTTTCCAAAGAAAAAAGAAGCAAGGTATCAAAATGCCTCACTTCTCTATGCTTGATATTTAGTCTAATCCGATTTCATCTCTCACAACGGCTGCGATGGTATCAACATAGAAGTCAACTTCCTCATCCGTGGGCGCTTCAGCCATGATACGCAAGAGCGGTTCTGTTCCACTTGGACGAACCAAGATACGACCGTTGCCGTCCATTTTTTCTTCCATTTGGCTGATAATACCAGCGATAGCAGGCACTTCCATTGCCTTGCTCTTCATGCTGTTTTCCACACGAATATTAACCAATTTTTGAGGGTAGATCGTCACTTCTGCAGCCAATTCAGAGAGTTTTTTACCTGTTTTCTTAATGACTTTTGTCAATTGAATAGCTGTCAATTGACCGTCACCAGTAGTGTTGTAGTCCATGATGATAACGTGACCAGATTGTTCACCACCTAGGTTGTAGCCTGATTTTTTCATTTCTTCTACAACATAGCGGTCACCTACGGCTGTAATGGCCTTGTGAATACCTTCACGGTCAAGTGCTTTGTGGAAACCAAGATTTGACATAACGGTCGTAACAATTGTATTATGCGCTAGTTTACCTTGTTCTGATAGGTATTTTCCGATGATATACATAATCTTGTCACCGTCAACGATATCACCGTTTTCATCAACAGCAATAAGGCGGTCACTGTCACCGTCAAAGGCCAAACCAACGGCAGCACCTGATGTTTTAACCAATTCTTGCAATTGTTCTGGATGGGTTGAACCAACACCAGCATTGATGTTAAGACCGTCTGGATTTTCACCAATAACCGTAATGTCAGCATCCAAATCTAAGAAAACATCTCGAGCAGACACAGAAGCTGCACCGTTAGCTGTATCCAAGGCAACCTTCATGCCTTCAAGACTAGTACCTGTTGAAACGAGGAATTTTTCGTATTTGCGAAGTCCTTCAGGGTAATCAACCAAAGTCCCCAAACCTTCTGCAGATGGGCGTGGAAGCGTGTCTTCTGCCGCATCCAACAAAGCTTCAATTTCTTCTTCTTGGTCATCGGCTAATTTAAATCCATCGCCACCGAAGAATTTGATGCCATTGTCCAAAGCTGGGTTGTGACTAGCTGAAATCATAACACCTGCGCTAGCTTTTTCAGTACGAACAAGATAAGAAACCCCAGGAGTTGCCAAAACGCCTAATTTGTAAACCTCAATCCCCACAGAAAGTAAGCCAGCAATCAAAGCTGATTCTAACATTTCCCCAGAAATACGCGTATCGCGTGCTACAAACACTCTAGGACGCTCTGTTTCGTGTTGACTTAAAACGTAACCACCAAAACGCCCAAGTTTAAAGGCTAATTCTGGTGTTAACTCAACATTTGCTTCTCCACGAACGCCATCTGTTCCAAAATATTTTCCCATTATTCTTTAGCGAAAATTCGCTCCTCCATTTTACTTCATTCATTTCCAAGAATGGGTAACAAGGCATTACCCATCGCTATATCTTTGCTATTATCTATTATTTTTTAGTCACTGTCAACTGAATAGTCACAACAGACGGGATAACGGTCACATCATCCGCCGATAGATTGACACTAACATTGGTATCCTTGGTGATATTAGAAATATCTACCGTCGCTACGACTTCATTTACCGCATTCAAAGCCTCTTGACTTCCTGAAATTGTCACTTGCGTTTGGCTTGGTTTATAAGCAATGTCAGATAAACTGCTGTTCATCTCACCCGTTGTCCGCACCGTTAATGGCACTGACTTGGTTAATTTTTTAACCGTGACATCCAATTTTGCCTTTGAAGGATTGATGGCACTGGCTAAGATAGTTCCATCTGCTGCCACAGCTTGCAAGGCAACACGACCACTATAATCACTATCTAAGACCTCAGATTCTGGCAATTTAGCTACCACATGGTCAATTTGATTGATGATGCTCTCATCGCTGGTCACTTCTACTTCTGAAAGGTCTGTTGACACTTTCTTCAATTCGTAACCTGATGCGATTTGGTTGCTGTCCACTTCTCCTTTAACGGCAAATGTTTTTGTTTTTCTCTTTCCAATGGTTACTGAAATATGGCTGGGTGAAGCTGTTGCTGTTACCCCTGTCGGTAAATTAGTGACTTTCAAAGGAACGGTTTGGGTTCCTTCTCCATATTTTGTCAAATCAGCCACGACCTTGAAGCTTCTCGTATCGCTATTGATTTCCGAATCTAATTTCACTCGATTGATAGACGTCAAGTACACTTCTGTTTCATAAGAATAACCGCTGATAAAGTATTTATCACTGTCATACTTAATATCAATAGGAACATTGGTTAAGGTGTGGGTGTAGGTTTCGGTTGCTCCAGACACCTGCGAACCAGTCCTGTTGTAATTACTAGACGTTGCTGTCAAAAACAGCAAAATCGCAAATATTATTGATACAACAACCAACCAAACTTGACTATTGAAAAATCGCCTCATTTATCCCCTCCTCCAAATTTTATGGTACCAAGGTTCCTCGGTTTTTTGCTCTGTAATCAATTGTTCTCTCAGAATCGCCTCAAATTCTTCCTTGCTCAAATCATGCAAGAATTCTCCTTTGGATGTGATAGAAATACCACCTGTTTCTTCTGAAACCACTATGGTCAAGGCATCTGAGTTTTCTGACAGACCAATGGCCGCACGGTGACGCGTTCCAAATTCCTTTGAAATGACCATAGATTCTGACAAAGGCAAATAAGAACAAGCCGTCGCAATTTTATTACCTCTGATAATTACAGCACCGTCATGAAGAGGCGTGTTGGGAATAAAAATGTTAATTAGCAATTGATTGGAAATATCCGCGTTCAAGGGAATCCCTGTCGAAATGTATTCTTGCAAGGTCTGTGTCCGCTCTATCGCAATCAAGGCACCAATTTTACGCGGGCTCATGTAGGCCACTGATTTTAGCAAGGCTTCAACCAATTTTTCCTCGTCACTGGCTTGCTGGGTTTGCATGAAAACCTGTGTGGTTCGTCCAAATTTCTCCAGCCCTGTCCGAATTTCTGGGGCAAAAATCACAACCCCTGCAATGACACCGTAGGTAATGACTTGATTCATCAGATAGGTAATCGTTGTAAAACCAATCCACTCAGCGACAAATTTTAATAAAATAAAGAGCACGACCCCTTGTATGAGGGACATGATTTTCGTCCCCGCCAAGGCTCGTATTAATCGGTAAATAAAATAAGCCACAATTAAAATGTCTAAAAGATGAACAACAATCTCCCATGGATTTTCAAATAAGGTTGCCCAAAATTTAGCATCAATAAGGGTTAAATTTCTCATACAAGCATCTCTTTCATCTAACTCACTAAAGTTTCCACTACATTATACCACGTTTTCAAAAGATTTTCTTTATTATAATATATCTTTTTATGGTACAATAACCTTATGAAATTAAACACACTTATGGGACTAACGGCTGGGAAGTCTGCTCATTTTGTTTTATCTAAAATGGGACGTGGCTCGACCTTGCCAGGAAAAATCGCCCTCACATTCGATAAAGATATTCTAGATACCATTGCTAAAGACTATGAAATTGTTGTGGTGACAGGGACAAATGGTAAAACCCTGACAACTGCTCTGACAGTCGGTATTTTGAAAGAAGCCTTTGGCGAAATTGTCACCAATCCAAGCGGTGCCAATATGATTACAGGTATTACGTCAACTTTCCTGACAGCAAAAAGAGCCAAATCAGGCAAGAAAATTGCGGTGCTTGAAATTGACGAAGCTAGTTTGCCAAAAATCACAGAATACATCACACCAAACCTTTTTGTGTTCACTAATATTTTCCGTGACCAAATGGACCGCTACGGTGAGATTTACACCACCTACCAAATGATTTTGGACGGGGCAGCCAAGGCACCAAAAGCGACGATTCTAGCCAATGGAGATAGCCCTCTGTTCCATTCCACTAAGGTGGTTAATCCTGTCAAATATTATGGCTTTGATACGGAAAAACACGCTCCAAAACTGGCTCACTACAATACCGAAGGTATTCTTTGCCCACATTGCCAACACATTTTGAAATACAAACTCAACACCTATGCCAACTTAGGAGATTATGTGTGTGAACATTGTGGTTTCCATCGTCCAAAATTGGACTATGCCTTGACTGAATTGACAAAGATTACCAATACCACTTCAGAATTTGTCATTGATAACCAATCCTACAAGATTAACGTAGGAGGTCTTTATAACATTTACAATGCCCTCGCGGCAGTATCAGTTGCTGAATTTTTCGGTGTTGCTCCTGAGCAAATCAAAGCTGGTTTTGACAAGAGTCGTGCCGTCTTTGGCCGTCAAGAAACCTTCAAAATCGGTGACAAATCATGTACCTTGGTTCTGATTAAAAACCCTGTTGGTGCTAGTCAAGCACTGGATATGATTAAATTAGCACCTTATCCTTTCACTTTGTCAGTCTTGCTCAACGCTAACTATGCAGATGGTATTGACACCAGCTGGATTTGGGATGCTAATTTTGAGGCTATTTTAGACATGGACATTCCTCAACTATTTGCTGGTGGGGTTCGTCATTCTGAAATTGCCCGCCGCCTTCGCGTGACAGGCTACGATGACACCAAAATCACCGAAGCTGAAAATTTAGAAGATATTATGACATTGATTGAATCACAACCAACCGAGCACGCTTATATTCTCGCTACTTACACGGCTATGCTGCAATTCCGCGAGATTTTAGCCAATCGTCATGCTGTTGGAAAGGAGATGAACTAAGATGACTTACACTTCACTCCAATCACCTGACACCAAAGATTACACTTACGAGCTAAATGTTGCCCATCTTTACGGCAATCTTATGAATACTTATGGTGACAATGGTAATATTCTCATGATGAAATACGTTGGTGAGAAACTCGGTGCCAAAATGACCTTTGATATTGTGTCTTTGGGCGACGATTTTGACGCTGATTACTATGACATGGCCTTTTTTGGTGGTGGTCAAGATTACGAACAATCTATTGTTGCCAAAGACCTACCAAGTAAAAAAGAAGCTATCGCCAACTTCATCAACCAAGACAAAGTTATCCTAGCTATTTGCGGCGGCTTCCAACTTCTTGGACAATATTATGTGCAAGCCAATGGCGAAAAAATCAACGGCATTGGCGTCATGGGACACTACACCCTCAACCAAGACAACAACCGTTTCATCGGAGATATCAAAATTTACAATGATGAATTCAAAGAAACCTATTACGGTTTTGAAAATCATCAAGGACGTACCTTCTTATCAGACGACGAAAAACCGCTAGGCACTTGCGTTTACGGAAATGGGAATAATAACGAAGATGGCACAGAAGGTGTTCATTACAAAAATGTGTATGGCAGTTATTTCCACGGCCCTATCTTATCACGCAATGCCAACCTAGCCTATCGACTTGTTACTACCGCCCTAAAAAATAAATACGGAGCCGATATTCAACTACCAAGCTACGACGCTATTCTCTCAAAAGAAGTCGCTGAAGAATATGCCGATACCAAAAGCAAAGCTGAATTCGACAAATAATACCAAAAAGATTGCATCTGCAATCTTTTTATTTTGCTCCTTATACATAAAAAAGAGCCTATCTGAAATAGATAGACTCTTAAAATATTGTTATATCAACAATTATTTTTTAAGGTTGTAGAATGATTTCAATCCACGGTACTCAGCTACTTCACCAAGTTGGTCTTCGATACGAAGCAATTGGTTGTATTTAGCGATACGGTCAGTACGTGAAAGTGAACCAGTTTTAATTTGACCAGCGTTAGTTGCAACTGCGATGTCAGCGATTGTTGAATCTTCAGTTTCACCTGAACGGTGTGATACAACGGCAGTGTAACCAGCTTCTTTAGCCATTTCGATAGCTTCGAATGTTTCAGTCAAAGTACCGATTTGGTTAACTTTGATAAGGATTGAGTTAGCAGCACCTTCTTTGATACCACGTTCAAGGTATGAAGTGTTAGTTACGAAGAAGTCATCACCAACTAATTGAACACGGTCACCAAGACGTTTAGTAAGTTCTTTCCATCCGTCCCAGTCGTTTTCGTCCATTGCATCTTCGATAGTGATGATTGGGTATTTGTTAACCAATTCTTCGATGTAGTCGATTTGTTCTGCAGCAGTACGTTTAGCAGCACCTTCACCTTCGAATTTAGTGTAGTCATAGATTCCATCGTTGTAGAATTCTGATGATGCACAGTCAAATCCAAGGAATACATCTTCACCTGGTTTGTAACCAGCAGTTTCGATTGCTTTGATGATAGTTTCTACAGCGTCTTCAGTACCATCAAATTTAGGAGCGAATCCACCTTCGTCACCAACAGCTGTTTCAAGACCACGTTCTTTAAGGATTTTCTTAAGAGTGTGGAAGATTTCAGCACCCCAACGAAGAGCTTCTTTGAATGTAGGTGCACCAGCAGGTACGATCATGAATTCTTGGAAAGCGATTGGAGCGTCTGAGTGAGAACCACCGTTGATGATGTTCATCATTGGAGTTGGAAGAACTTTAGTGTTGAAACCACCAAGGTAGCTGTAAAGTGGAATTTCAAGATAGTCAGCTGCTGCACGAGCTACGGCAATAGAAACACCAAGGATAGCATTTGCACCGAGTTTACCTTTGTTTGGAGTACCATCAAGAGCGATCATTGCACGGTCGATTGCTTGTTGATCACGAACATCGAAACCAATGATAGCTTCAGCAATGATGTTATTAACATTGTCAACAGCTTTTTGAGTACCAAGACCATTGTAACGAGATTTGTCTCCGTCACGAAGTTCAACTGCTTCGTGTTCACCAGTAGAAGCTCCTGAAGGAACCATACCACGTCCAAATGCACCTGATTCAGTGTAAACTTCTACTTCAAGTGTTGGGTTACCGCGTGAGTCAAGGACTTCGCGAGCGTAAACATCAGTAATAATTGACATTATGTTACTCTCCTTATGAGTTTTAATATTTTACACTACAAATAATACCATAATATCACGGCTTAGGCAAATAAAAACGAGAATTTTTGTAAATATTGTCACAATATTTTTGTGAATTTCCATTTTCTTACTTCATTTGGTAAAAAAAATGACAGTTAGCGGGATTTAGCCTATAATAAGACTAATAAATGTGAGGTGCTAATATGAGTGAACTAGAAAACAAGGTGCTGCACGCTGCAGCAGGTGAAAAACGCTTGAATCCAGATGAACAACGGCTTTATTTTGGGACTTTCGCTGAACGAGTCGTTTTGTCTATCCCTGTAGAAGATAGCCGTTTAAAAGCGACTAAAGGACGATTTAAAGGCATTTTAAAAGAATTATCCCAAGAATACACCACTTTATTTGTCAAAATCTCACCATCTTTGTCTTTTGCGGACCAATGTTATTATATGAAAGTGGCTCAAAACCTTTCTATTCAAGCCACGATTGTTGATGAAAAAAATGCCCATTCGCCTTATGGTATCATCGTTCATTCTGACAAGGCAGAAAATGTGGACAATCCTTTATTGTCCGTGCGCTTTCCACAGCCCGTCGATGAGGAAAAACCTCAAAAAGCCAATAAAAGTGGCTTTTGGTCTAGACTCTTCCACAAGGATTAAAAATCCGTCAAGGCTAAAAGATTGCCAATATTTTGAGCGGTGCGTTCTAGGTTTTGAGGGGCTTTTGCCAAGGTCTTTTCCAAGGAGTCCACACCTGAAATAATTGGAAAAGCGGCTTGGATATTGGCAACAGGAAAGTCAGGCAAATCGTCTTTCAAGCTACCGCAGATAGCAATAACCGGCGTGCCCTTTGGAGTGCGTCTAGCAACACCAACAGGGGCTTTCCCTGATAGGCTTTGCTGATCCATGCGTCCTTCTCCAACAATAACCAAATCAGCTGCTTGAACTCGGCGATCAAAATCAAGCACATCAAGAACAGCATCAATACCTGAGATAATTTTTCCACCAGCAAAGGCAACTAAGCCAGCTGCCATACCCCCACCAGCTCCTGCTCCTGCCAAATCAAGAAGTTCTGGAAAGGATTGGCGGTAAAACTGTTCCATGGCCTTATCCACATGGGCAAAGTCAGTCTTGGGCAATCCCTTTTGCCCTGCAAAAATGTAGGTCGCTCCTTTGGGACCACACAAGGGATTGGTGACATCAGTAATGATAGTAAGGGTGACTTGCGAAAGGTCTGGAGAATTAGAATCGCGAAAGAATCTGACAATATTCCCAAGATTATCACCAACTGCAGCAACTTCTTGACCAGACTCGTCAAAGAAACGATAGCCTAATCCTGCTGCCATTCCAATACCACCATCATTAGTGGAACTGCCGCCAACGCCAATCATGATTTCTTTGATACCAAGGTCAACAAGGTGTCCAATCATTTCACCGACACCTTTTGTCGTTAATGTTAACGGATTGCGCTTATCAAGTGGAACTTTTTCCAAGCCACATATGTCAGCCATTTCAAAAACAGCTAATTGACCATTGGTCGCATAGTGAGCTTCCACAGGCTGACCTAATGCTCCCGTAACAATATGGCTATCACGCCTTAGGTGCAAGCCATCAGTTAAGGTCTCCAAGGTTCCTTCGCCACCGTCGCCAATCGGCATTAAGTCAAAAGTCGCATTTGGCAGTGCTTTTTTAAATCCCCTTTGAATGGCTTTTGCCGCATCGAGGGCAGATAAACTTTCCTTAAATGAATCGAGTGCTATCAGGATATGCATATAACCCACTCTCCTTTATTTCTTTAATACTATTATAACGTTTTTGAAAGTTACGAGGTTAACAAAATGGAAAAATGGGATGCTTACTTAGCAAATGGTCACAAAACCAATCACATCTTAATCCGAGGGCAAAGCATTCCAGATGGATTCTATCATTTGGCTGTCAAATGTTTGGTGCAACACCTTGATGGTAGCCTTTTGTTTATGCAGCGCCATCTTGATAAGAAGCTTTTTCCTGGCTTTTTTGAGGCCAGTGCAGCAGGCTCTGCCCTTTACGGCGAAAACTCTGAGCAAGCTATTCGGCGGGAGTTGCTGGAAGAAACAGGACTTGTACCAGCTAAACTAACCTTTTCAAAAAGGATTGTTTACAAGGAAGATCAGTGCCTTATGGATCGTTATGTTGCTCTTGTGGATTGTCCAAAAGATCACATAACCCTTCAAAATGGGGAAACCATTGCTTATCAGTGGGTTACTAAGGAAGATTTCAAGCGTTTTTTAGAGAAGTATTCCGTCGTTCCTGCACATCGTTTGATGTTAGAATCGTTATTTTTGGATAAATGAAAAGTCAGCCTCATCTTTGGCTGACTTTTTGCTTGTCTTATTTAGCTAGCGTTTTCTTTGAGGCGTAAAACAACAGTTGTCAAAGAATCAAGGGTTAGACCATCTTCTGTCATCGTAACACCACTTGGATCAGGAATGGCTTCTACTCCAGCTTGCTCCCCGTCCACAACGACCTCTGCGGCTAATAGATCTTTGTAAGCATCGGTCAAGAAAACATGACGCGCCACACTATCAGCATTGATAAAGACAGCGTAACGGTCGCCGTTGCTAGCGAGGGTTTGGTAAGCAATCACTAAATCATCGTAACCAATGCCATTTTCATTTGGAATGGTGATGAGGCTGACATTTTGGTCAATCATTTCCTTGGTGGCCAGGGTAAAGGCATCCGTTGAGCGACGCAGGTGAATCAATCCCTTGGTGTAAGCTCTGCTTTGGGTATTGTCAGGATAATGATCGCTATCTGTAGCCTTGCTCCAATCAAAATGGTTAATCGCATCTGTCGAATCATAAGAATCACTGATGAAATAAGGGTAGTCAAACGGTGTGCCGTCTTCGTAAGTCAAGTAATCTGATTTGGCGGGAACTTGGTCAAGAGCAACAGGTCCACGGTAAGCTTCGTCACGGAATTGTTTGGTACGACCGTATTCTTGTCCAGAGTGGATAAAGGCTGTTCCTTGTGAGGTTAAAATGAGGGCATTCCCCAAACGCAAGCGGCGTTGGATTTCTGCTTCGTGCTTAGGAATGCTTGGGTCTTTGTGAATGGATTTGGCAATCACATCATGCAAAGTCAAATTATCGTGTGCGGCGATGTATTGCACAACATCTCCTGGATCATCAGCTAAAAAGTTATTTGGCTGAGCCTTGATATTATTAAATAGCAGATTTAGGGGCCTTGCACCGCCTGTTAGAAAGGCAGGTGAGCCTTCGCTTGGGTAGCCAGATTTTAACAAATTACGCATGTCATCAGAGAAAGAACCAACGCTGTCTGTCTGTGACATCCAAGTTTGGTCGGCAGGTTGACGCCAATCGTTGTTATCACCTGCATAAGAAATCCACCCTTCCCCAAGCATAATGATATTAGGGTTTAATTTTTTAGCAGCATCGTAAGCCATTTGCACGGTTTGGGCATCCAAATCCCCCATCATGTCAAAACGGAAACCATCCACTTTGAATTCTTTAACCCAGTAAAGCACGGAATCCATGACCAAACGACGAGTCATGTAGTGGGTTGTCCCTGGGCGACCACCACCAAAACTTGTCTTAGCAGTGCCGTCTTCTTCCATGAAATGGTAATAATTTGGCTCCAAGTCCTCTAAAATAGCTAGATCAGCCGTATGGTTATAAACAACGTCCAAGATAACTCCCATGCCACGCTCATGAATAGCATGAACCAAGTCTTTGAATTCTGCAATGCGTTCTTGTGGGTCTTGCGGGTCAGCTGAATACATCCCTGTCAAGGCAAAATAACTTTGTGGGTCATAACCCCAATTGTAATTGGTATTGCTAGAAGCGTAATTCAGTAAGCACACATCATTTTTAAATTCATTGGCGAAATAATAGCTCATCACAGGCAAAAGCTGGATGTGGGTCACACCAAGGTCTTTTAGGTAATCCAATTTATCAATGAAGGCTGAAAAGGTTCCAAAAGGATGGTGCAAGTCGTCAGCAATAGCTGGGTCTGACGTGAAATCACGAACGTGTGCCTCATAAATAATGGCATCTTCACGTTTGGTGTAGCCTTTGATATGAGCATAGTCTAATTTTTGGTTGCCAATCGATGCGGTGTCCACAATGGCAGCCTTGGCAACCTTATGCGATGGGGCAAGACCAATCCAAGCACTGTTCCAAGCGGCTAAAGATTTGGCATAAGGGTCTAGGGTCAAGACGGTTTCTCGATCACGTTCCATTTCGTAATGGTAATAATAACCACGGTAATCTGAAATGCTTAATCCAGTGGCTGAAGTCAGACTGATTGACCACTCGCCTTTGGCACCTTTAGTCATTGGCAATTTAGCAAGGACATTATTTTGATTGTCCTTATCATAAAGAATCACAGACACTTGGTTGGCGCTTGGTGCCCAAACAGTCAAGTCAACACGCGCACCTTTATCTGACACGCGCGTACCCAATTCCCCATCATAAGCATATAAATAATCCGTATATCGCCAAGTCTTTTTCGCACGGAAATAACCGCCTAAATAATCAACATAATAAGGGGCTAAATGCTCTGAAAAATCCCCTACAACAATAATTCTGTTGCGTTCAGCATCCAAGAAAATATCAGAAACCACGACGTCATGACCATATTTGTCATTCATTCTAAGCGTTTGAAAGAGTTCCTCTCTAGCAATGCCCATCAGATTATCCACAAAAATAACCACTTTTTTGGAACTGGTTTGCTGAACAGACAGAATACTAACGGTACTTAAAACACATGACTTCATATACATTATGTAATCCCCTACCTCTCACCCATTCTAGTTTTTTGCCTTTGAAAAGGGGATTAACACTCAAGTTAGGCTGAAGCGTCTGACACCTGACGCCAACCAATCGTTGACCATTATCATCCCCAAACGTAACAAAAAACACTTAAAACCTTTTTTCTGCTCACAGTATACACAATATTATGCAATTACGCAAGCGTTTTCTATGTGAATATTGGCTTTCTTTATTTTCATTTAAACTTTCAATAATTGGTAATTTCTGGGCGGTCATGAAGCCTGCTTTTCTTACCTTGGCGTGCTTTTAAAACAGCATCAACATCTTCAATACTAACGCCAGTTTCGACCAACATTACTGCCAAATGGTACAGAACATCTGCTGTTTCATTAGCGATTTCTATCTTGTCTGCATTTTTGGCAGCGACAACCACTTCGGTGGCTTCTTCACCGACTTTTTTGAGAATTTTATCCAAGCCTTTGTCAAAAAGGTAATTGGTGTAAGAACCTTCTTTTGGATTGTTCTTACGATCTTTAGCCTCTTGGTATAATGTATCTAACATGAATATCCCCCTTCTTTTTGCCTACAAAATCTGATTGAAAAAGCAGCTATAAGCGCCTGTGTGGCAAGCAGCACCCTCTTGCTCAACGACAACCAATAAGGTATCACAGTCGCAATCCGTTTTGATTGATTTGACGTATTGATAATGACCGCTGGTTGCCCCTTTATGCCAGATTTCTTGACGTGAGCGGCTCCAATAGTGCATTTGCTTGGTTTCCAATGTTAAGTGATACGCTTCTTCGTTCATGTAGGCTAACATCAGTACTTGTCCTGTTTGGTAATCCGTCACAATCACAGGAACAAGACCATCTTGTTTCGCAAAATCAAGTTTTATTTCACTCATTGTCTCACCTCAATTCCTGCAGCAGCCATGGCAGCTTTGGTGTCAGCAATTGAAACTTCGCCAAAGTGGAAAATAGAAGCAGCAAGGGCACCTGTGGCAGTGGTATTTTCAAAAACCTCAACGATATGGTCAATCTTACCTGCACCTCCAGAAGCAATCAAGGGCACATTGACTACATCTGCAACGGCATTTAGCATCTCCAAATCAAAGCCTGACTTGGTGCCGTCCTTATCCATACTGGTCAGCAAAATTTCACCCGCACCAAGCTCAACCACCGTTTTTGCCCATTCTAACAAGTCAATTCCTGTGTCCTTGCGACCACCTGCCACATAAACGTGCCAAGTTCCGTCAGAAACCTTGCGGGCATCGATAGCTGCGACCACACATTGACTGCCAAATTTCTCTGCACAATCCTTGATAAGTTGAGGATTGGCAACGGCTGAGGAATTGACAGCCACCTTATCCGCCCCAGCTTTAAGCATCTTCTGCATATCCTCTACCGAGCGAATGCCTCCTCCTACGGTAAAAGGAATAAAAACTTGTTCTGCCACGCGTTTGACCATTTCCACCGTGGTTTCGCGTTCTTCGTGCGTTGCGGTAATGTCCAAGAAAACCAATTCATCACAACCTGCCTCATAGTAAGCACGCGCCGCGTCAACAGGATCACCAACATCAGCGAGATTGACAAAATTAACCCCCTTAACCACACGTCCGTCTTTAACATCCAAGCAAGGAATAATGCGTTTTTTCAGCATAAATCACCCTCCAAATGCTTTGAGTTCCTCAAGGCTGATATTGCCGTTGTAATAAGCTTTTCCGACAATCGTACCAGCCACACCAATGGCTTGCAATCTAACCAAATCTTGTACCTGTGAAATGCCACCAGAAGCGATGACCTTGGCTATTTTGAGCTCTGACACTAGACGTTCATAATGCTCGATATTTGGTCCCATTAGCGTACCATCACGGTCAACATCGGTATAGACAAACAAGGTCACACCCATTTTTTCCATGGCTTTGGCTAGGCTAATGTAGTCAACATTGCTGGTTTCTAGCCAACCTTCTGTCGACACCCAACCATCTTTGGCATCAATTCCAACAACAATCTTATCACTACCAAATCGACTGAGAGCTTCTTGCACAAAATCTGGCGCTTTTACTGCCATCGACCCAATAATCACACGGTCAATGCCAAGGCTTAAATAGTCCTCAATTTGTTCAAGGGTGCGAATGCCGCCACCCACTTCAACGCCCAATCCTGTGACTTCTTTCAAACGTGCAATTAATTCACGATTGGTTGCCTTGCCATCAAGGGCACCGTCCAAATCCACAACATGAATAAACTGAATCCCTGCTTGAGCAAACTGCTTGGCTTGGTCTATCACATCAGGATTAACCACCGTTTTTTGCTGAAAATCACCCTTGAACAAGCGAACCGCTTGCCCATCTTTAATATCAATAGCTGGAAGAATTTGCATAGGAACCTCCTTTTTTTCTACTGCCTATTTTTGTTCACAAATCTGGGTAAAAGCTTTTAAAATCCCCAGACCAACGTCGCCTGATTTTTCAGGGTGAAATTGAGCCCCGTACACATTGTCCTTGTGAATCATGGCTGGGATAGCCATGCCATAATCAGTAGTCACATCGGTGTAGGCTTTAGGAACGTCTGTAAAATAGCTGTGCACAAAATAAACCGATTGCCTAGCTAGTCCATCAGTAAGCGGACTATCTTGGATCACAGAAAGATCATTCCAACCTATATGGGGCACAGGCATGGTTTTGGTCGCCTTAATGGGACGACAGACCCCTGGAATAAAACCAAATCCCTCGGTTTCTTGGTGCTCGAGCCCCACTTCTGTCAGCACTTGCATTCCTAGACAAATGCCCAATAAAGGCGTCCCCTGTGCAACAGCTTCCTTAATAACCGAAACCAAGCCACGTTTGTGAAGCTCTGCCATGGCTGCTGGATAGGCCCCAACGCCTGGTAAAATCAGACCGTCTGCTGTCAAGATTTTGCTGGCATCTTGGGACAATTCCGCTGGCATACCAATCTTGCTCAAGGCTCGCAGCACATTAGCCGTATTTCCTGCATCGTAATCAATAACAATTATTTTCATTTACGCTACCAAAGCCCTGACAACACCGCCTAGTTAAGCTGCATTGTGGCTGATTTCCTTTCTCTTGTTTTAGAGCAAGCCTTTTGTAGAATTAACCCCTTGGATTTCAGGATTGATGGTAATGGCTTCGCGTAACGCCCGCCCAGTTGCTTTAAACAAGCTTTCTGATTTGTGGTGATTGTTTTTACCATGCAAAATCTTCAAATGCAAATTCATCTGCACATTGAAAGCCAAGGCTTGGAAAAATTCCTCCACCAACTCGGTATCGAAATTACCCAACTTGGGATTATCAAATGTGCAATCAAACACCAAATAACTACGTCCTGACAAATCAAGACTTGCCAGGCCCAACGTTTCATCCATGGGCACAAAAGACGTGCCGTAGCGATTGATACCAGCCTTATCCCCCAAAGCTTCTTTCAAGGCTTGACCAAGCACAATGCCCACATCTTCAACCGTGTGGTGGCTGTCAACGTGCAAATCACCGTCTGCTTTAACCACCAAGGAAAAGCGGCCGTGTCTGGCCATAAGGGTCAACATATGGTCAAAAAAGCCCACCCCAGTGTCAATACTCACAGGTTCTTGAGCGTCTAAATTAAGACTCAATTGAATCTTGGTTTCAAATGTATTGCGTTCGATACTTGCTGTTCTCATAAAATTTCCCTTTCCAAAATGGGAGTCACACCCTTGATTCCTTCTGGTCTAGGAGGTCAATAAGGTGATACAAATCAGGTTCATTGATCTGATAAAGTGCTTCTTGTCGCACAATAGGCTTGGCACAAAAGGCAATACCCATACCCGCCGTTTTTATCATAGGCAAGTCATTAGCACCATCACCCATAGCAATGGTTTGGCTGAGTTCCAAACCATTTTCAGCTGCCCACTCCTGTAATTTGGCCTTTTTAACCTCTTTGGTAACCACTTCACCAAGCACTCTACCTGTCAAGACACCTTCTGTCACTTCCAAGCGGTTAGCCTTGACATAATCCAGCCCTAGGCGTTTGGCTAACACATCCACCGTTTCGTGAAAGCCACCTGATACCACACCGACTTTGTAGCCACGGCGGTGCAATTCTGCCACTAATTTTTCAGCACCTTTAGTAAAATGCATGCGCTCGAGTACCTGCTCAAAAATGCTTTCTGGCAGGCCCTTTAACAAGCTAACACGTTCATCCAAGGCCTGTTTGAAATCCAATTCGCCATTCATAGCACGCGCTGTGATATCCGCAATTTTTTCCCCGACACCAGCTTCTTCACCCAATAAATCAATACCTTCTTCTTGAATGAGGGTTGAATCCACATCCATTACCAATAATCCCTTTACTTTAGTCATGGCGCACCTCGATTGCTTTGGCGTGAGCTTGCAGACCTTCGGCATAAGCTAGACGTGTGATGTCTTGACTTGCTGCTTGCACGGCTGCTTTTGAATACTGCATGTACTGGATGCGTTTGATGAAATCATGCACCCCAAGAGCTGATGAAAATCGGCTGGTGCTGGTTGTCGGCAAAACGTGGTTGGCACCAGCATAATAATCCCCAATCGGTTCACTTGTGAAATGCCCAAGGAAAACAGAACCCGCATTTTCAACCGCATCAAGGTAATCATAGGCATTATCCATGGCAATTTCCAAGTGTTCTGGAGCCACTTGATTCATCAAGGAAAACATGGCTGGAGCCGATTCTGCCAAGATAATTCGTCCGTTGTTTTCGATAGAGGCACGCGCAATCTCCTCGCGTGGCAAGCGTTTGAGCTGCTCTTCAATTTCTAGTTCAACCGCATCTGCCAACTCTTTAGAATTGGTCACCAAAATGGCACGTGCTCGCACGTCGTGTTCGGCCTGAGAAAGCAGATCAGCTGCTACGTATTTTGGATTGGTCGTGTGATCTGCTATGACGCCGATTTCTGATGGACCTGCAATCATATCAATCCCAACAATGCCGTACACCATTTTCTTAGCCGTTGCAACAAAGATATTGCCAGGACCCGTAATCTTATCCACTCGCGGAATGCTTTCTGTCCCATAAGCCAAGGCTGCGATACCTTGCGCCCCACCAACTTGATATATTTTGTCAACGCCAGCCAATGATGCCGCCACCAAAATAGCTGGTTCAAAGTGCTCTTGCGGTGGGGTAATCATGATAATTTCCCTTACGCCTGCAATTTTAGCTGGAATCACATTCATCAAGACAGATGAAGGATAGGCTGCCGTCCCACCTGGAACGTAAACCCCCACACGTTCAATGGGACGAACCAGTTGCCCACGAATGACACCATCACTAGGAGAGTCCTCAAAACCTGTTTCCAATTGTTGCTTGTGATAGCTTTCAATATTGGCTTTGGCGCGTTTGAGGGCTTCTAAGACATCTGCATCAATGGTCGCAAAAGCTTGGTCAATTAAATCGGATCCCACCTCAAAATCATCAAGGCTAATCTTGTCAAAGGTTTCAGAATATTTTCTTAGGGCTTGGTCGCCATTTTTCTTGACATCTTCCAAAATCTGACGAACCACGTCGTCCACGTCACGGTTGTCCTTGCTCAATTCCAGTTGTTCTTGGTACAAGAGTTCTGAAATCTCTTTGGTCGTTCCTGTTAAGCGTTTCATATAAAAGCTACCTCCTCATTTCCAACAATCGTTTCCAGTTTTTGAATAAAAGGCATAATTTCTGGGTTGTTTTTCAATGCTGCTTTATTGACAATTAAGCGCGCTGAGATACGGCAAATATCCTCATAAACAGTCAAACCATTTGCAGCCAGTGTGTTTCCCGTTTCTACGATATCAACAATAGCATCCGCCAAACCAATCACGGGGGCAATCTCAACACTTCCTTGAATGGAAATAATCTCTACATCCTCCCCCTTGCTGTTAAAATAATCCGTCGCAATCGTTGGGTATTTTGTGGCAATGCGCTTACGCTTGTGGTCGTAGGGATTATAATTTTGGGTCGAAGCCACGGAAAACTTACACAATCCAAAATTCAAATCCAGCATTTCTAAATAGCCAGTTGGGTGTTCAATCAGCACGTCCTTGCCAACTACCCCAAGGTCAGCCACCCCATGCCGCACATAAGTGGTCACATCAGGCGCCTTGACCAGTAAAAATCGCAAGGTTTTGTCAGGACTTTCAAAAATCAAATTTCGCCCTTTATTGTCCATAAAAGACATATCAAAACCAACTTTTTCTAAGAGTTTCACCGTATCTTTTTCAATACGCCCTTTGGTTAGAGCGATGGTTATTTTATGAGTCATTAAGCACCTCCTTCTAAATGGTCATGCACCGCTTGGTAAATGGCATCAATATCTACTGCCCACCCAACTGCGGTCAATTTTGTAGCACCAAATCGTTCAAACAATTTATCGTAACGCCCACCTGACGCAAAAGCATCTGGCACTTTATTTCCAAATACCTTGAACATCACCCCTGTGTAATAAGGCATGGTAGGCATTTGGGCCAAATCAATATAGCTTTCTGTCAAGACATCTGACACTTGCTCTAGAAGCATTTCCAAGTCAGTCAAGGCTGCTAAAATCCTTTCATTTTCCACCAAGTATCGTGCTTTATCCAAGACCTGATAGCTTTCCCCGAACAAGAAAGGTAGAGCTTTCAAGAAAGCGTCCAATTCGCTTGGGTAGCGCTTGGTAAAAGTGTTTAGCTGGGTTATATTTTTGTCCCGAATGGCTTGTGCCAATGCTTCCCCAGCATCTTGTGGCAAAGCCAAGGTTTCAAAAATCGTCTGCAAAATCGCTGCATGGGACAATTCAAATTGGTAAGATGGAATGCCTGCAATATCCAGAGCTTTTTTGGCTGAAACAATAGCTTCACAAACCGCTTCCTTGGCAGGGTAGCCCACAATTTCAATCCCAGCTTGGGTGTGCTCATTGGTCAATCCACGCATTTCCTCATTGTACTTAAACACCTTTCCTGAATAAGAAAATTTAATAGGCGTTTCCACCTGTGTTGAGGCGATAACACGCCCAATCTGACTCGTAATGTCAGGACGTAGCGTCAACAATTCTCCGCTTTTATCAAAAAAATGGTAATGATTGCTCGTCACACTGTCATTAAACACTTCAAAATGCTCTAAAGTTGGGGTTTCGATGCGATGATAGCCTTGGCTCATCAAAAAATCACTAATATCACGCTCAATGGTATAAGTCACACGCGCACGCTTGAATAATTTATCGTGCATGCCGACAGGTAATGTTGTCTTTTTCATACGCTCAACTCCTGCTTGCATCCTATGATGCCTCTTGAAAAGCCTTAATCACTACAATAACCTGCCCCATCTCCGCCTGATTTCCAATAGAAATCCGCAGATGATTTTGAAGGCGTTTAACTTTTGGAAAATACCGCACATGAATATGATGGGCTTGCAGGTAATCAAATAAGGCTGGTGCTTCGTGATTTGGGCATTCTGCCAATACAAAATTGGTTTGCGACTCCAAAACAGTAAAACCTAGCTGAGAAAGCGCCTCACTAAACCAGTGCCGTGTCGCCATGATTTTTTGGCAAGTACCTTCGTAATAGTCCCAAGATTCCACTGCCGCGACTGCCAATTCTTCCGCAATCAAATCAACATTGTAAGGATTGATGGCATTTTTCACTGCATTGATGACCGCCATCAAGTTGGGATTTCCGATACCGTAACCAACGCGCAAGCCCGCCAGTGAAGCATCCTTGGAAAAGGTTCGTGTGATAAACAGATTATCGTATTTCTTCAGCAAAGGCAGAGCCGTTTTCCCTCCAAAATTGATATAAGCCTCATCAACGATAACCACCACATCAGGATGAGCTTTGATAAGTTTTTCCAAATCATCAAGGGACTTGTAAATGCCTGTCGGCGCATTGGGATTTGCCAAAACAATGCCCCCACAATCCCTCATATAATCTTCCACATCTATTTCAAAAGCTTGATTGAGCGGCACTTCGATAAAAGGAATGTGGTACAAGTCCGCCCAAACCTTATAAAACCCATAAGTCAAATCTGGAAACAAAACAGGTTGTCCACTGTTAAAAAAAGCAAGAAAAGCCATAGACAAAATGTCATCCGACCCATTGCCAATAATAATTTGACTAGGGTCAAGACCATGTTGCTTGGCTAGTGCCACCCGCAAGGCTTCTTGGTTCAAAGTGGAATACTTGCGCAAGCGATGGGCATCAAAATGAGAAAAAGCATCCGCCACCTTTGGACTTGGTCCATAAGCATTTTCATTGGTATTCAATTTGATAATGTGCTCGCCGCTTGGCTGACTGCCAGCAACATAAGGCTCAATCGCCCGTAATCCTTTAATCTTTGCCATAAACATACCCTTTCTCTTTTTGATGTTCAAAAAAACGCCCTCGCAAAAAAATTGCAAGGACGTTCAAAACGTGGTTCCACCTTTGATTCAACAGCCAGTCGCCTCAACTGTTCTCATGAAGTACATGACTTCTGATTCGTAACGTGAATCCGCCCGTCGTGCACTACTATCTGCTGAGTTCGCACACGCGCTCAAGAATGTGTCACCCAAGGATTGCACACTCTTCTCACCACCGAGCACTCTCTGTCTGTTGTCTTGGGCTTTTTCTATCATCGCTTTACTATGATTTAAAAATATTTTACAAGAAAATTCTAAAAATAGCAAGCTTAAAATAAGATTTTTTATATTTATACAATTTTAGACAAAAAAAAAGAAGACCATATGGCCTTCTTAGCTGATTAAAAACGAATTTGTTCACGTGTTTTTTCATATGATGAAACGAAGCGGTCTGTAACACCTGGTTCAACAGTTTCAAGAGCATATGAAATTTCATCAAATGACGCTTGGTAATCATTATCCACTTCAAACAATTTCAACGCGTGTTCGAAACTATTTTGAACGCTTGGTTCAAAGCTACGGTAACGGTTTGAATATTGTAAGAGTTGCTCAGTCAATGTTGCATTTTGCACGACTTGGTAAGTTGCTTCTTCAAGATTGGCAATGGCAGCTGTTGCAACATCTGTCAGACGAGCCACAGCATCAATGTCAATACGTCCACGACTCAATTCACTAATCAAGGCTTCTAATTGAGAACTTGTCGTGAAGAAAGTACTCAAGAAATCTTGTGGAATACCTGGCAAATTGCGTTTTTCCATATAACGTTTGATCATGTGCAAACGATTGATGTATTTTTCCAGTTTTTGACGAGCCACTGTTTCGATTTCTTCAATGTTTTTGACTTGTTCAAAGACTTCCATTTGACCTTCTTCAACAGAGTCAAGGGTTTTCAAAGTCTTGTCAAAAATCAATTGCAACTCAGTAAATGGACGTTCTTGTGTACCAAAGGCTTCAACAATTGGCATCACTTCAAGATCAATTTCTTCTAATTTTTGAGCAAATGAACGAAGACTCAAACTGTCGCTATCCCCTAAAATATATTTATGGGATAGGCGTTTGATTTCATTTTCCAACTTGTCGTTGTTGGCTTTTGCGTGTGCCAAATAATCTGGAATAATCTTGCTGTCTTTCAAAGCCAATTTATGCGCTGCAATTTCGCGTTCAAACAACTCATACATGGTGTCGATCTTGCTTTGAATACGTTCATTTTCATTACGAGCACGGTCCAAATCAAGTGTGACTAACTCTGAAGAGTTGGCACGAATGGCATCGCGGATTTCTTGGAAACGGGTTTCGATATCTTTTTCAGCAAAGTGGTAATTTTGCTCTAGCAAACGGCGATAACCTTGTTCCAAGTCATCCATTTGATCAGGAAAATCATCTTCTAGTTTCGCAACAATTGCTGGGATTTGTTCTGAAATTTGACCAAGTGCAATGGTATGCTCTTCAGCACGATCCAAAACTTCAGAAGCCTCAACGGGATCCCCTGTTGAGTTCAATGTGACAAATTGAGAAAACTCGGTTTCGATATTTTTCAATTGCTTGTCAATCTCAGGCATCGTAGAACCAAAATTGTCCTCTTTTTCCGAGATAGAAGCTTGAAGGGTTTCGTATAAATCCAAAGCGTGTTTGACACGAGCACTGTTTTTCTCTTCTTGTTCTTTCAAGACTGAGAGAGCCTCACGAATGGCATTGATGTCTTCTTCGATGACGTTCAATTGGCTTTCAACGTTGTCAATCTCATGTTTGGCTTTGATGAATTTAAAGCTGTTGTTAAGATTTTCAGCTTCAAAGATATGATTTTCAATATCAGAAAAAGAATTGAGAGAAAGATCTACCCATTTTTGATTCCATTCACGAAAAGTTGTCTGACTTTGACCAATCAAATGAAGGCTCTTAACAGCTTCAATTTCATCGTTGACCGGTAAAGCAAATAAGGACTGCTTCTTTTCTTCTAAAGTTGCAATCAATGAATCATTTCGCTTGCGCACAACCACACCGACTAAGTAAGCAATGATGATGATTAAAACAATTGCCACAAGCAGTAATATAATTCCGCTCGACATTTAAAACTCCTTATAAATTGTCTTTTTATCGTAAAATATCTATAACATTACGATTATAACATACTTAAAGAGAGTATGCAGCATTTTTTACTCATCTTTCTCATTAAAAATCAAGCGTGCTATAGACCGCATTTTCTTCAATGAAAACTCGACGAGGTTCCACTCGATCTCCCATCAGCATATCGAAAATTTTATCTGCTTCAGCGGCATCATCAACAGAAACCCTTGCCATCAATCGGTTTTCTGGATCCATTGTTGTTTCCCAAAGCTGATGATCGTCCATCTCTCCTAACCCTTTGTAACGCTGAACCGTTGGTTTAGAGCGTCCTTCTTTATAACGCTCCATCGCTGCTTGCAATTCGGCTTCCTGATTGGCACCAGGCTGGATGTATTCTTTAATTTCACTTCCCACTTTGACTCCATAAATTGGTGGTTGAGCAATATAGACATAGCCAGCCTCCAAAATAGGACGCATAAAGCGGTAAATCAAGGTCAAAAGCAAGGTACGAATGTGGGCACCGTCAACATCGGCATCGGTCATGATAACCAATTTGTGATAACGAGCTTTTGACACATCAAAATCAGCCCCAAAACCAGTTCCCATAGCTGTAAACAAGCTGCGAATTTCTTCGTTGGCTAAAATTTTATCCATGCTGGCTTTTTCCACATTCAAAATTTTACCACGAATTGGCAAAATGGCTTGGTGTTCACGGTTACGGCCTGATTTGGCAGAACCACCGGCTGAATCCCCCTCAACGATAAACAATTCATTCATTGATGGGTCGTTTGACGAGCAATCTGCCAATTTGCCAGGAAGGTTTGAGATTTCAAGCCCTGATTTCTTACGGGTCACTTCACGAGCTCGTTTTGCTGCAATGCGAGCTTTGGAAGCCAAAATCCCTTTTTCAACGATTTTCTTGGCAATCTGAGGATTTTCTAACAAGAAACGTCCAAAAGCTTCGCTGAACAAACGGTTGGTGATTTTCACCACTTCTGAATTGCCCAGCTTAGTTTTGGTTTGCCCTTCAAATTGTGGGTTTGGGTGTTTGACCGAAATCACGGCAGTCAAGCCTTCACGGACATCTTCACCTGTCAAATTGTCCTCTTTTTCCTTAATGAGCTTGTTTTGGCGAGCGTAATCATTAATCACACGCGTCAAAGCTGTTCGGAAACCTTGTTCGTGAGTTCCACCCTCATGGGTATGAATATTATTGGCAAAGCTCATGAGCGTTTCGTGGTAACCAGTTGTGTATTGCATGGCCACTTCAACCGAAATACCATCCATTTCACCTGAAGTGTAGATCGGTGTTGGGAAAATCACGTCTTTATTTTCATTGATGAAGGCAACATAACTTGAAATACCACCTTCGTAATGGAAATGTTTTTCCTGCTCTAGCTCTTCGCGTCGATCGGTGATGGAAATCCGCAAGCCTTTGTTTAAGAAAGCCAACTCTTGGATACGTTTGGCTAATTTGTCAAAATCAAAAGTCGTCGTTTCTGTAAAGATCTTAGGGTCTGGTGTGAAATGAACGGTTGTTCCGTGGCGATCCGTTTCGCCGACAACCTTCAAATCGTCCTGAACCTGCCCTTTGAAATACTCTTGGTAATAGATATGCCCATCACGATAGACAGAAACATCTAGCTGCGTTGATAAAGCATTAACAACAGATGAACCAACCCCGTGCAAACCACCTGAAACCTTATAGCCTCCGCCGCCAAATTTACCACCGGCGTGTAAGACCGTAAAGACGGTTTCAACGGCTGGACGTCCTGTTTTTTCTTGAATGTCAACAGGAATCCCACGACCGTCATCCACAACAGTGATGGAATTGTCTTTTTCGATAAAGACTTCGATGTGCGTGGCAAAGCCTGCTAGAGCTTCGTCAATCGAATTGTCAACAATCTCCCAAACCAAGTGATGCAGACCTTCTTTTGAGGTCGAACCAATGTACATCCCTGGTCGCATACGAACAGCTTCCAAGCCTTCTAAAACTTGGATTTGGCTCGCATCATATTCCTTTGCTAATTCTGATAAATTTTTCGTTTCTTCCGTCATTATTTCACTATCTCCATTAGGGACTTGGTCCCATCAACTAATAACGTATCAAAGCCTGCCGCCTGACCAGCTTGCCTATCAATATCACGATCACCAATAACCAAAGCGTCCTTGATATCATACTTTTTCTTGAGGTACAACATGGACTCTGGATTAGGCTTACGGGCAAAACCACTTTCTGAGGTCACCACTTCTGTGAAATAGGGCAAGAGCTGGGTCTTTTTCAAAATGTCCAGCACTAACTTGTTGCGGTGAGACACCAAGAAATTTCGCCCGCCATCAGCCACAATAGCTTGCAAGACCTCACGCGCTCCAGGAAATAAAATAGGCGACTCCAACAGTTCAGCCTCTTTTTCCTTGTATGCCTTTAAAAACTGAGGTTGATCAGGGATAAATCGGGCAATAGCAGCGTCCGTTGACTCCTTTAATTTACTGTACACCTCGTCGTGTGAGGCTTGTTTTCCAAATGTTTTGAGGGTATCTACGAAAGCTTGTGTCGATATTTCATAATTATCGAGCAACGTACCTCCCAAATCCCATATATAATCACGATAATTCATGTGTTTATTATATCACATTTTAGACAATTTTTATAGTAGAATCCATGTCGTTTTCAAGGAATGTTTTCATAAAAAAAGCTGGGTTTCCCCAACTTTTTTAATAGCGATCACTGCGTCTAAAATGTTTTCGCATTTCTTCTTCTCGGTGCAGGTTATTTTGGTAACTCATCGACAAAATCAAGCCCACACAGATTAGATTGGTGATGAGCGATGACCCCCCTTGAGAGATAAAAGGCAATGGAATCCCTGTCAAAGGCAAAATGCCTAGCGCAGCACCGATATTTTCAAAAATGTGGAACAAAATCATCATGATAAAACCAGTCGCAATGTAAGAGTAAAAACGGTTATTTGACTCAAAAATAACGTGAATCATACGGTAAATCAATAAGAGGTAAAGCCCAAGCACAGCCACACTACCAAGAAAACCAAAGTCCTCTGCAATAACCGTAAAAATCATATCACTTTCACGAACAGGCACCGATAAATCAATGACGTTAAAGCCTTTTCCGGCAAATCCACCACTACCAATCGAAATCATTCCTTGTGTTTGTTGATAGGCGATGGTTCTCGCGTAAGAGAATGGGTCCAACCAAGCAGAAATACGGTTAATTTGGTAAGTATCCATCCCCAAACTATGCAACAAATCTTTGCCGTGCGGAAACAGGAAGATCATCAAGAAACCACCGATCAATAGGACCACTAAGATCAAAACAGGAGCGATAATCCACCAAGAAATCCCTGATAAAAGCACTAAACCAGATAGAATAGCCGCAAAAACCATGGCTGTTCCTAAGTCTTTTTGCAAGCCAAGTAAAATCATGACGGGCAAGGTAATCAAGGCAAAGACACCCAATAATTTCCAGTCATTTGCTAAGGAATCTTCCTTGTATTTTTGTCGGAACCAAATGGAATACCGCGACAGCATCAAAATATAGGACACTTTCATAAATTCGGACGGCTGAAATAAGGTCACCGATCCAATAGTTACCCAGTTTTTAGCCCCTGTGGATTCAACCAAGGCTGGACTGTAAAAGATCAAGGGCAAAACCATCAAAACCAAACCCAAACCATATAGATAAGGCGTGATTTTCCATAGAAATTCCGTGCTAAAGAGCATGACAACAAAGGCAATACCGCAACCCAAAAGTATCCAGACCACTTGTTGCGTCATGACCTTCATCACCGCAGTGGGACTGTCATTTGAGGTGGCAATGTAAATGGCTACCAAACCAATCAACAACAGGAAAAAAACGGGTAAAATCACCGAATAATCAACACGACTTTCAATTGAATACTTTCTTTTTGCCATGATACTTCCTTCATTTTTCATCACAATAGAGATAGGTATTTTAGGTAAAATACTTGTCTCTATTATAAAACATCTTGTCTAAAAATAGCTGAACTCAGAAGAACTTTAAAAGGCGTATATGAGAAAAACGCCTTTCTTATGCCAATTCGTCACCTGTCTTCGTCCAAATGACCAGCTACCTTAGAAACGTGGATCTCCCCTGCCGGAATCGAACCAGCAACTACTCCTTAGGAGGGAGTTGTTATATCCATTGAACTAAGGGGAGTTATGAAAAAATCTGTCCCGAGGACAGATTTTTCTCGTTACATAGCAGTGCTCATTAACGACGGATTTCTTTAATACGAGCTGCTTTACCTTGCAATGCACGCAAGTAGTAAAGTTTAGCACGACGCACTTTACCATGACGAACAACTTCGATTTTTTCAACACGTGGTGTATGAACTGGGAAAGTACGTTCTACCCCGATACCACTTGACATTTTACGAACTGTGTACATTTCTGAGATCCCTTGACCTTTACGAGAAATAACCACACCTTCGAAGATTTGGACACGTTCGCGGTTTCCTTCGACAACTTTCGCGTGAACACGAACAGTATCACCAGGGTGGAATGTAGGGATGTCAGTACGTAATTGACTTTCAGTCAAACTTTGAATTAATGGATTCATTCTATTTTTCTCCTATCTTACTAATCATAAGTGCTTGTCCCAGCGGATTAGCCGTATTTCGTGTGTCCATCACACACTCTTACTATTCTAGCAAAAAAGGTAAGTTGTGTAAAGAGATAGAAACCATTTTCGCGAGAGTTTTTTTAGCAAAATAGTCTAGTCTATTTGTGTGGCTTGGTAGTCGCGGGAACGTTTCATGATATCTGAAAAAGTATTAACAATCGTATCCTCAAATGCTTTTTCTTGAACCTTATCGGCTACTTTTTGAAGGACGGCGTGTTCACGGCTTGTGTCTAAGATTGGCTTGCCAACCGTTTTTTTGTAAGCGACGACATCATTGACTAGTTGCATACGTTCTTCCAAAAGCGCCACCAAGTCTGCATCTATGGCATCAATTTTTTGGCGCGTCACATCTAAATCTATCATTGTTTTTCTTACCATTCTTTAAGCTGCACTTTCCTTTTACATTTTGTTGTTATTTCGGCGTCTAATCACGGTTACTAAGACATAACCAAGAGCGATAATCACACCAAGCACAATCAAACGTCTGACATTACCAGCAATCACAGCGTCACCACCCAAGGCATAAATTAGACTACTCGGAGCCACCCCAATGGTAACATAGAGCAGCCATTTGCGCCAAGGAAGCTTTTCTTCTGCTACATGATAATTGATCAAAATCGTTGGTACAACAGGAATCATGTAGCCTAAAATAATCCCATAATTCTTGTTTTCTAGCGCTTGAATGCCACTAAAACGCTTTTTCAATTTGTTTTCACTATCGGTGATATCCACGACATTGAGCAACTTGATAAAGATAAAATTCCCCAAGACATTTCCCAGCAAATTCATGCCAAAGCCGATATAAGGACCATAAACCACCCCATTAAAAATGGCAAAAATGGCATTAGACATAAATGGAATAGCCGCCGTCACAGCCGTCAGAATAACCAAGACCACAAAATTCAAAATAGTCTTATGACGAAGCTGGGAAATCACTCGATTGATTTCAGCTTGCGAATTGGATTCCCAAAAACGCACCAGCAATTCCCAGTGCCCAATCACATAAAGAATAAAATAACCTAGAACTAGAACCACACCAAACAACACCAAGAAGCGGCGGAGTTCATCATAGCCATACTTCACTTTTTTCATCGTTTCACCTTTAAATCATTAGTCTTTCCCAATAAGATTGCTTACTATTGTCTTTTTATTATACTATAAGTCCTTATCGAATGAAAAGGGAATCCTGACACCGTCAGTAAAAAAGAGGTCTTCTGAAGACCCCTTTTCATCTATTATCCATTGACTTTTTGGGAAATAGCTTGCGCAAATGCCTCTAATTTTTGGATGTCCTCATCATCAGCTGACAAGTCCACCTTCACAGACTCAGCTCCTTTAGTTGCTCCTGTTAGAGCAAACTGAGCTTCAAAATCATCAACGGCTTTACAGAAATAATCGTAGAAGGTATCACCAGAACCAACCACACCAAAGACTTTATCTGCCAAATCAACATCAGCAAGGTCTTCGTAGAAATCAACGATTTCATCTGGTAGATCCCCATCACCATAAGTATATGATGCCACGATAGCCACATCGGCATCTTCAAAATCAGCTGCGTCAACAGTTGTGCATTCGTCCACTTCAACGGTATGTCCTAGTGACTCAAAGGCATTTCCAACAATATCAGCAATTTCTTCTGTATTTCCTGTCATGCTAGCATAGACAATTTTTACTAAAGCCATAGTTTCCTCCAAACATAAATTACTTCTATTGTAGCATATTTTATTGAAAAAATGCTAGCAAAAACCGAATTTTTTAGGAAGCTAGGTGCGGATTTGGTCTTAACCAACCTCACTTTCTTCATTGTGATGAAGGTATTGTCTGTCTTTCCTCCATTTCTTATACAAGGTTGCTACTGAATTTTCCACGTAATTGGGTTTTTCGACACTCGCAGAAACATCTGCATTAGTGGTTTCACCTGTCAAAACCAAGACCGTATCCACGCCTGCTTTTTTCCCACAACGAATATCGGTGTACAAACGATCACCAACCAACATGGTTTCTTCCTTGGTGTAAGGGTTTTGTTTTAAGGCAAAATCCACCATAGCCGTTTCAGGTTTACCGATATAGTAAGGCTCTTTTTTGACCGCATGGGCTATCATTTCACAAATAGCTCCACAATCTGGTACATAGCCAAATTCCACAGGGCAGACTATGTCAGGATTAGTTGCCACATAATCCACATCTGCCTTGGTCAATAACCAGCAAACATCCACTAATTTGTCGTAAGTGAGTTGATTATCATAAGACACAAGGACGCAAGCAATGCCTTCCTCATGGCAATCCGTTGTCACACGAATACCGTTGCATTTGAGTTCTTCTTGTAAAGAATCTGTTCCCAAAACATAAATCAATTGGTCAGGATAGTGCGTTTTTAAATAGTACACCGTCACGTACGAAGCCGTGATAAAATTGGCCTCATCACAAGCCACACCCAGTCCTTTGAAAAAGGTCACATAATCAGCAACGCTTTTTGTGGCGTTATTGGTAACAAAAATAAATTGACCACCACTTTGCTTGATGTCTTGTAAAAAAGGTTTAACCCCTGGTATCAATTTGTCACCCAAACAAACCGTACCGTCAATATCAAATAAGAATAATTTCTTCTTGCCTAACATTTGTTTTCCTCCATTTCACGACGTATTTTCAAGGCTAACTCTGGCTCATTGGTAATGATGGCATCCACTCCTGCTGCCATGAATTGCTTGATTAACTGTGGCTCATCCACTGTCCAGACACGCACTTTCACATCTGAATTCTTATAACGCTCTAAAATCTCAGGCATGAGCAATTGGCAAAAACAAGGATGAATGGCTGGCACACCAGCATTAAGCGTGTAATGTTCTGCATCAACAATGACATCAAAAAAGAGATAGGCCGTCTGGGCTTGTGGGGCAAGGGTCTTGATTTTTTGGATGCTATAATGGTTAAACGATGAATAAATCACACGGTCTTCCATGCTTTTTTCTTGCACCAATTGAACCGTGGCATCCTCGATACCTGGGTACCAAAACAAACTCGTCTTTAGTTCAATATTAAGGACAATGTCGCTATCTTTGACCAATTCCAAAACTTCAGCCAAGATCGGAATCTTTACCTGACTGTATTCATCGTGTCCACATGAAAAATCCAAGGCGCGCAATTCTTGTAAAGTATGGTCTTTTAGGTAACCTTTTCCATTGCTGACACGCTCCAACTGCTCATCGTGGGCAACCACAAGCACTTGGTCTTTGGTCATTTGAACGTCTAATTCAATACCATCAACTCCTTGGTCAACGGCTTTTTGAAAGGCTTCAAGGGTGTTTTCAGGGGCCTGATGACTGGCTCCTCTATGGGCAAAAATACTAACGGTTTTCATTTTCTCACTCCCAACAATTCTTTAATAATGCTCATAAAAAACGAAACAGGGGGATAATACCTCATCCGCCCTGCTTCATAACTCTATTGTAGCACTCTATTATTCATTTACAAGGTTATACTCTTCAATAGCGTCGTTGATTGAAGATGACATGCTTTCAACAGCTTCATCAACACTTTGTTCACCATTGATGGTTTTTTCAATTTCTGTTTCAACAATAGAACGTGCTTCAGGGAATACACTTAGCAATGCACCAGCATATTCAGGTGAAGAAGCGTGCAATTGCTCAATCGCAGTTTCAAATTGCGGGTATTTGGCAATGTTGTCTTTGAAGACTTGCTCTTCGTGGGCAGCTACTGTTACAGGGAAGTAACCAGTTGAAGCATTCCAGAAAGCTTGTGATTCTGGTGAGATCAAGAATTTAACAAATTCCCAAGTTGCACGAAGTTTTTTCGGATCGTTGTTGTTCAAAGCCCAAAGTGATGCACCACCGATTGATACGCCACCTTCGTCAGATGAGCTGATTTTAGGGAAGTAAGCTGTTCCTACTTCAAATTTACCGTTAACGTCTTGAAGGATTTGGTTAAGTGATGCTGTTGAACCAAGAGTGATAGCTGATTTACCTGATGAGAAGTCAGCAAGACCAGCATCGCCACCACGACCAACGTTTGGTGCATAACCTTTGTCGTTCAATTCTTTCCAGATTGAAAGGATGTTTTCAGCAGCTCCATTTTCGTCAAAGGCAACTGCTGTGGCAATGTCTTCACGACCGTTGCCGTTATTTGCGTAATCAAGGTCTTGTTTGCTGATGAATTGCTCGAAGAACCAACCATAAATACCAAGAGAGATAACTTGGTCAGCGCCACCTTTTTCCATCAATTGACCACCAACTTCGCTAAGCTCTTCCAAGCTATCTGGAATTTCTGTTATGCCAGCTTTGTCAAAGATGTCCTTGTTGTAGTACATGATTGGTGTTGATGAGTTAAATGGCATTGAGTACAATTGGTCATCAATAGTGTAGTAAGCTGACAAGTTTGGCTCGATTTGAGAAAGGTCGTAGTTATCAGCGTCAACCATGTTTTGCATTGGAACAGTCCAACCAGATTCAATCATGAAACGTGTTCCAATTTCATAAACTTGGACAAGGTCTGCTCCCATGTTTCCGATTTGCGCACTCTTCAATTTGTTTAGAGAATCATCGTATTCCCCTTGGTATTGAGCGTTAACCGTGATACCGTATTCGTTTTCTTCGTTGAAACGGTCCACCAATTCGTCCATTGCTTTGGCAACAGAGCCACCCATAGAATGCCAGAAAGTGATTTCTGTACCGCTAACTTCGTTAGCTGCAGCCATTTCAACGGTTTCAACTTCAACGTTGTCCGTTTTGCTTGATGAGGTTGATGAGCTACCACAACCAGTCAAAGTACCAAGCGTCATTGTTGTAGCAAGAAGCCCTGCCATGATTTTTTTCTTCATTAGGTTTATATATCTCCTTAAAAAATTTTAATTAACACATTAAATTGAGTAAAAAGTAAGTCGGATGCTTTTCTCTTAACCTTTAACGGCACCTGAGAAAAGGCCACGAATCAGTTGTTTTTGACCAACAACAAAGATAGCGATAGATGGGATGATAATCATCACTACACAAGCAATCATCAAAGTGATAGATTGCGAATCCACACTATTTAACATACTAATCCCGATCTGAACAGTTCGCATTGACTCAGAACCTGTTACCAACAATGGCCACATATAAAGGTTCCATGCGTTGATGAAGGTGTAAACCGCCATAGCACCAATCGCTGGTTTGGTCAAAGGAAGCAAGATTTTGATGATAAAAGTCAAGTTAGAGCAACCGTCTAATTTAGCTGATTCATACAAAGATTTAGGGAAAGTCATATAGAATTGGCGGAAGAGGAAAATTCCCATCGCCGACGTTAAGTAAGGGACAATCAGTACAGGATAAGTATCCAATAATCCAAGCTTACCAACGGTTAAATAGTTTGAGATAATAGTTGCCTCTCCAGGAACCATCATGGTAGCCATGACAATCATGAAGAGAATGCCTTTTCCTTTGAATTCTAAAAACGAGAAGGCAAAGGCAGCTAGCGAGCAAGAAATAATCTGACCAACCGTAATGCAACTCGCAATGATGAAAGAATTCAGGATGAATTGCATCAACGGTACTTGCGTGATGGCATTTTTAAAGTTATCAAGGGTCGGATTTTTCGGGAAGAGGTTTAGCTCAGTGGTAAACAACTCACCAGATGGCATAAAGGCAATGCTTACTGCGTACAAGAGCGGCAACAAAATAATCAAAGCCACCACGATATTGGTCAACAAGCGAAAACCTGTTTTAGCCCTTTTCTTAGCTAGAGCCTTGGCACGCATAGTTTCCTTGATATCAACAATTTGCTCTTGCGTGAGCGTTTCTTGACAATAGAGTTCCATTTCTCCCATTTGCTCCATTAGTATTTCACTCCTTTCTTTTCAACTTTGAACATCACAAGCGTGATGAGCATGATAATGATAAATAAGATAACCGATTGTGCCGCTGCACTACCAAACTTGTAGTTAAAGAAGGCATCACGGTAAATAGAGTACACTATCACGTTGGTTGTTTCGTTTGGCCCACCTTCTGTCAAGATTTTGATTTGTCCAAATGACTGGAAGGCTTGAATGATGTTGACCACAAGGGTATAAAACATGATTGGTGACAAACCTGGTAAGGTTAAGTGGAAAAATTGTTGTAGCGGGCTTGCCCCATCAAGAGAGGCACGTTCGTAGATGCTATCGTCGATATTACCAAGTCCTGCTGAAAAATACAGGAAGTTAATCCCACTATTTAGCCAAGCTGTTAGGAAAGCCACACAGTAAAGCGCTGTATTAGGATCATTTAACCAATTGATATCTAAGCCCAAAAGCTTATTCACAATTCCGACAGCTGGGTGGAGCATGATTTGGAAAATCATGGCTGCCGAACTTGAGGCAATCGCCATTGGCAAAGCGTAAACCGTACTAAAGGCACGAATACCAGGAAAAGCTTTGTTGCATAGTAGAGCGGTAATCAAGCCCAGGAACATTCCTCCAAGAACAACAATCGCCACAAAAATCAAGGTAACACCTAAACTGTTGCGGAAAGAATCCGATTGCAGCAAGTTTTGGTAGTTTTCAAAACCAACAAATAACTTGGCTTCACCCAGTTTATTGGTCTTGAAAAAGCTTAGGTAAATGGTTTTGAAAAATGGATAAAATAGGAATACGGCAAAAATAAGCAAACTTGGAACCAGGTAACCATAAGGACCCACGCTTATTTTTTTAATCTTTTTTCCCACGTCACAGCTCCTCTCTATATAACAAGTTTTCTTGCGTTTCTAAATCAAACACGTGAATTTTCTCAGGGTCAAAGTACAATTCAATGGATTCTCCAGCCGCTGTGTTATTGTCAGGGCTTAGGCGAACACAGTGGTTGCGCTCTGTTTCACGGAAGTAAAGAATAACCTCAGAACCAAGTAACTCACGCGAATCCACACGTTCCACGATGCCTTGGCTAAAGGTGTCAAAGCCACCTTGTCTAGCTTCTGCTTTTTCGTGGATATCCTCAGGACGAATACCCAATTGCACGGTTTTGCCAACAACATCTTTCAAGCGAAGGCTATCGGCTTGCGTTGGGTAAACTTTCTTATCTTGTTGTTCACCAAAGATGAGAACCACACGGTCTTTTTCTTTTTGAATCACAGCCTCAAAGAAATTCATTGACGGTGAACCAACAAATTCTGCGACAAATCGGTTGATTGGGTTATTGTAAAGCACAGACGGTGCCGCGATTTGTTGAATGACCCCTTCTTTCATGACAACAATTTTGGTTCCTAGGGTCATGGCTTCGGTCTGGTCATGCGTCACATAAATAATCGTGATACCCAATTCCTTATGCAATTTTGCTAGTTCGATACGCATTTGCGCACGCAACTTGGCATCTAAGTTTGACAAGGGCTCATCCATGAGGAAAACTTTTGGACGGCGGATAATGGCACTACCAATGGCCACACGTTGCTTTTGCCCACCTGACAAATCTGATGGACGGCGGTCCAACAAATGTTCGATATCAAGAATTTGAGCAATCTGATGCACTTTTTGGTCGATTTCTTTTTTAGGCGTTTTCCGAACTTTCAAGGCAAAAGCCAGATTGCCATAAACCGTCATGCTTGGGTAAAGAGCGTAGTTTTGGAAAACCATGGACATATCTCTTTCCTTAGGTTCTGAGTAATTACTAAGTTCCCCATCAATCCAAAGTTCCCCGTCGCTAATCTCTTCAAGACCAGCAATCATGCGAAGAGTTGTTGACTTGCCACACCCAGACGGTCCAACAAAAATCACAAACTCTTTATCGTAAATATCTAAGTTAAAATCTCGTACGGCGTAATTCTTATTTTTGTATTCTTTGCAAATATTTTTTAATGCAATTTCTACCACACTTTTTGGTTCCTTCCACATCTTTTTTACTCTATTAATCATACATGACGAACGTTCTTGTCTTCTATCTTGTTTTTGTAAAGTTTTTATCAAAATTCATGGCCTAGGTCATTTTTAAAGTGTGGTATAATGAAAAGATAAGAGAATCTTTAAAACGATGGGAGATATCATTATGAATACATTCGCAGAAATTGTGGACGCTATTAAAGCCTATGACACCATTATTATTCACCGTCACCAAAGACCTGACCCTGATGCTATCGGTAGTCAGGTGGGCTTGCGTGATATTATTAGGGAGAATTTTCCAACTAAAACCGTCTTAGCAACAGGTCAAGATGAACCAACCCTTGCTTGGTTAGCCCAAATGGACGAGGTCAGCGACGATGACTACGCTAATGCCTTGGTTATTGTCACTGATACGGCTAATCGCCCTCGAGTTGATGACGAACGTTACCACACAGGTCAATTTCTCATTAAAATTGACCACCACCCAAATGATGACCCTTACGGAGATTTGATGCACGTGGATACGAGTGCTTCTAGTGCCAGTGAAATCATTACCGACCTTGCTTTAAGCACGCATTTGACCGTGCCAACGTCTGCCGCACGCCTCTTGTATTGTGGTATTGTTGGTGATACAGGACGCTTTCTCTACCCTGCAACAAGCAGCAAAACCTTCCAAATGGCGGCCAAACTTAGAAGCTACGACTTTGATTTTGCACAATTGAGCCGTCAAATGGATTCCTTCCCATTGAAAATTGCTAAACTCCAAGGTTATGTTTTGGAACACCTTGAAGTAGATGATAATGGGGCTGCGCGTGTGCTATTAACACAAGACGTGCTCAAGGAATTTAACGTGACCGAAGCAGAAACCTCTGCTATCGTGAACCTTCCTGGCAAAATCGATACCGTTCAATCTTGGGGTGTTTTCGTTGAGCAAGCTGACGGTCATTATCGCGTTCACCTCAGAAGTAAAACACAAGTCATCAACGGAATTGCCAAACGTCACGACGGTGGCG
Organism: Streptococcus sp. UBA3373; assembly: GCF_002360305.1. Taxonomy (NCBI): domain Bacteria; kingdom Bacillati; phylum Bacillota; class Bacilli; order Lactobacillales; family Streptococcaceae; genus Streptococcus; species Streptococcus sp. UBA3373. The sequence continues at coordinate 39,511 of NZ_DEQF01000021.1, forward strand.
GACACCCTCTTGCCAGCGGGGCCAACTCTTACAGCTTGGAAGAAAACGAATCCATTTTCCAAGAAATCAAAGACCTCTTGCAAGCCACAAAAGACTAGAAAACCGTCCTATTTTTTCTATTTATTTGGAGAAAAGACTTGCCAAGGACGTATTTATTTGATAAAATGTAAGAGTTAAATAACTATGATGCGGAAAGTATCATGGCAGAAAGGAAATCTTTTTTAAAATGAGACAAAACATTCACCCAGAATACCGTCCAGTAGTATTTATGGATACAACTACTGGTTACAAATTCCTTAGCGGTTCTACTAAATCATCTAGCGAAACTGTAGAATTCGAAGGTGCTACTTACCCACTTATCCGTGTGGAAATTTCATCAGATTCACACCCATTCTACACAGGTCGTCAAAAATTCACTCAAGCAGATGGTCGTGTGGATCGTTTCAACAAAAAATACGGCTTCAAATAAGAAGTACGATTTACGACTTAAACCATTCGAGAAATCGAGTGGTTTTTTGTGTACGTTTCTTATCAATTCAAGGCACTAATCACAAAAGCTTGAAGT
>NZ_DEQF01000021.1:40090-59052 GCF_002360305.1 Streptococcus sp. UBA3373
ACTTCAAGCTTTTGTGATTAGTGAGCAACCATGTCTTGGGCGATTTCTTTTCCAGTCAAATTATCAGGGTAATAGGTAGGCCAATGCGACATCTCTTTCAAGAGGGCTTTTTGGCTTTTACCACCCCAGAAAATGTGGAAATGGGTCGAATCTGTTTCAGAGATATTGTGGTCGCTAAATTGCACGTATTTGAATTCACCAGCATTTGGATCGTCGGTTTCAAATAGGTAACGCACGCCACGATTGCCTTTTTCATAGGTCAAGACCTTATAGCCACTGTATTTATAAGTAAATTGATACTTTTGGTCGCCTTTGATAAAGGTGATGGTATTCTTTTTGCCATTAATATTGATGTGGTCAACGTCGGTCTGATAGCCTGTGGTGTAATAGTCTTTGTATTCCTCAGCTGTTTTTTCCCCTTTTGACAACTGAGCCTTGTATTCCCAGACTTGGTCGAGATCACCGTTAACGAGATAAGGGTAAACCGACTGCCATTTTCCTGACCAATCTTTCAAAGAACGGTCGGTGATATCTTTGTCTTTAAAATAGCCGTTTTCTACGGTTTTGCCGGTGTCCTCTTCTGCTTTAATGGTCTTACCAGCAACATCTGTCGTCAATTCCAGAGCCTTGAGATTGGCTTTCATCTCACTAATGTAATTCTCGCCTGATTTCATCTCTTTGCTGGTCAAACTTTCAATGGGATTGAGGACAGCGGTCTTAACACCTGTTTCATCCGCCAAGGTTTCTGCTACCTTACTTGAGGCATTTTTTTCAAAATAAATATAGCGGATATCGTATTTTTGGACATATTTAGCCAGATTAACCAAACGTTTGGCTGACGGTTCGCTATCTGCTGAAATACCTGTAATCGGAATTTGCGTCAAACCATAATCTAAAGCCAAGTAGCCAAAGGCTGCGTGCTGAGTGACGAAGCTTTTTTGCTTGGCTTGGGACAATTTATCCGTGTACAAAGCGTCAAGGTCACTTAGTTCTGTTAGATAGGCTGCTGCATTATTGGTAAAAACTTCAGCTTTATCAGGGTATTTGGCGATAAAGGCATCTCGGATATTTTCCACCAACATCATTGCACGCTTGGGCGACAACCAGACATGGGGATCGTAGGCATGAGAGTGCCCTTCGTGGCTTTCCCCTTCTTCTTCCTCCTCAGTCGTGCCAGCCAAGAGCAACATATCACCTGTTGCTTTCACTACGGTCAATTGTGGGGCTTTGACAGAAGATACCACGCTATCCACCCAGGTTTCCATATTGTCATCTAGATAAACAAAAACATCAGCATCTGAAATAGTGGCAATATTTTTGGTTGATGGCTCAAAATCATGGGGTTCTGTTCCTGCTTTTAGCAACATAGTAACATCAGCTGTGTCACCTGTGACCGCCTTGGTAAATTCATACACTGGGTAGAAAGTGGTTACCACGCTGATTTTATCATCTGCAGCGACAGGCTTGTTGGCTCCTGTCAAGCAAAGTAAAAGCAAGGCAACACCTGCGACAATCGTTACAAACAGTCTTTTCATAACACTCCTTTTATTAACTGGTTAATATTTTACTGGTTAAGTATATCATATTCTCCCGTTTTTGCAAGGTTTTCTTTTCAAAATAGCAAAAAATCCTTTGGGAGACTGGCTCCCAAAGGATTTACTAGTTTAATATTAGTCACTAACTGAAAAATGATTGGTCATCAAGTTACTTGCATCAAAAAGAACCTTATTCAATAAGTCTTGGGTTTGTTGCTGTACGTCATCACTCATGGCTTGGTTTTCAGCGTCAAAATCTACTTTTTCGCCTCTAGCCAAAGCAGCATCGACACGACCAATGCGAGCATGACCAGCCGCCATTGTGCTTTCAACGTAGGCTTCGATATCCCCTTCGTGTTGGTGGAAATGCGGGTCAGCAATGGCAGCAATCAAACGGTTTGCCCAGTAGAAGGAATCCGTTGACACGTTGGCACCTGTATTGGAAAAGTAGGCTGGTGTTGTTGAAATTTGAGTAAAGAACGGCACCATTGTACCAAATGGCATTGAGCCATAGGCCAGCCACTGAATACCAGTGGTGTCATGTGGTTTGTTAGGGCGCAATTGAAGAATAGCGGTTTGACTGGTACGATTGATACCAATGGTACGGAAGGCACGTTGGGTTACCTTATTGCCTTCTGGTCCGTAAGGGTCAAATTCCGTATCTTGATAATGGTTGCTAAGCACGTATTTGACGTCTTCGATAGTGATTTTGCGATAAGGTTTTTGTGCCCAAGGAATGAAGAAACTGCGAGGGTCTTGTTTGATTTCAGGGTTTAAGAAACGTTGCATAGCCCAAGCGCGTGGAGTGTTGTAGTGACGGTCTTTGTCACGTTGGCTACCAAAGGCATAACGTGGGTTGAAATGCTCATTTGAATAAGTCAAATCAAGGTTGTTATCCTCAATAAAATCACGCAAACCAGTTGAATACATATATTCGTCTGGATTGTTAAATTCAAAATGGTCAATACCTAGTTGGTTAGGATTGGTCACGTAACAATCATCTGGCACACGACGGGCAATCCAGTGGTGTCCTCCAACGGTTTCTAGCCACCAGATTTCATCGACATCTGAAAAGGCCACGCCGTTTGACTCGTAAGTTCCATAGGTTTCAAGAATTTCACCAAGGCGTTTTACCCCTTCACGCGCTGTGCGAACATAAGGTAATACCAAAGTCAGCATATCTTCTTCACCAATTCCTGATGCAACGAGCGGATCAGCTCCTAAAACACGCGCATTGGTCGTGATGGTTTCAGTTTCGCTCATGGCAACATTGGCTTCGTTGATACCTGCTTCTCCCCAAATCCCGTCCTTGCGCAAGGCATCTGGCACAGAAGTATAACGCATGGGATTGTCAGGCAAATCAATCTCAAATGATGACAAAACTGATTTGTAGTGGCGAGGTTGGTCCTCAGGTTTCACCACGATAAATTGTTTTGGGGTAAATTCGCCACTTTGTGAGTCTTCAGTTCGCGCAATGATGGTTGAGCCATCATAAGAAGCGTCTTTTCCTACTAAAATCGTTGTACATGACATAAGTCATCTTCCTCCTAATTATGATAAACTTTCTGCTAATTTATTGATTTTACGCAAACGGTGATTGACGCCGCTCTTGGTTAATCCGTTGCCCAAGGTGTCAGCAATTTGCTGCAGCGAATAATCAGGGTGAGCCACTCTGATTTTAGCCACTTGTTGTAATTCAATTGGCAAGGTATCCAGACCAACGGTATCCATGATGGTGATGATATTGTTAATAGTTTTCATGCTGGCCATCACGGTTTTGGCAATATTGGCCGTTTCAGCGTTGTTGGCACGGTTAACATCGTTGCGAGTTTCACGCATGATTTTCACTTCTTCAAACACATCCTTAGAATCCACCGCACCGATAATCAAGAGAAAATCCATGATATCTTCAGCCTTTTGCAGATACGTCACTGCACCACTCTTGTGCTCGATGACCTTGGCATCCAAGATGAATTTTCGCATGAGATTAGCTAAGTCTTCCGCGTGGTCTTGGTAAACGGAAAAAATTTCCAACTGGTACTTGCCTGATTCTGGGTCCCGAATGGTTCCTGTCGCCAAAAAGGCCCCTCGTAAATAAGCCCGTCCCTTGTCATCATCTTCTAAAATCAAGGGATTAATACCTGTTTCGATACCAAAAAAGGAATCTGCCAACTGCAAATCATTTAAAATGTCTTTGACGTCCGTCGCGACAAAGACATGGTAAACACGATTTTTGCGTAAGTTAGTCTTTTGGTGGTAACGAATTTCTGGCTGAACCTTGTAGAGGGTTTCTATCAAAGCATAGATGTGGCGAGCAATTTTGGCATTTTCAGTAGTGATAGACAGAGTCAAACGGTTGCCATTTAACCCCAAACTCCCTGACATTTTGATGATGGCTGATAATTCGCTCTTGTCAAACCGCGATTGGTTAATCAATTCTTCTTTGACTTTTACTGTAAAACTCATCTTTCTTTTGACCTCAATAGGTTCATCAATTCTCGCACCACATAGTCCCCATTGTGAAAAGCACCGCCATTTTCCAAACGAAGAAAATCCGATGAAATCACACGTTTCACTTGCTGGCGTAGTCCTTTAAAATCATGCTCCACCTGAACCAGATACTCGTCAAATTGGTTGGAATTCATGTAATCCTGCGGCACTTCTTGGATATTCACCAAAACGGTGTCAATGGCATCTTGTCCTAAGTGACGGTTCAAGACTTCCACGTGGTTGGCATCGATAAAATGCTCGGTTTCGCCGTATTGTGTCATGATATTACACACATAAGCCACCTCAGCAGACGTATCCAGCAGAGCTTGCTTGATTTCTGGGATAACCAAGTTAGGCAAAATCGAAGTAAAGAGAGAACCTGGCCCCAGCACAATCATATCACTGTTTAAAATGGTTTCGACTACTTTACGGCTGGCAGTTGGCTCTTCGTTGTTGTAAGTATTGGTCACATAAACATGGTCAATTATGCCCTTGTAGTCAGCAATGTAGCTCTCCCCAGTCACCTCATGACCGTCTTTGAAAACCGCATGCAGGGTCAAAGGGTTCTCACTTGCAGGGTAAATCTTGCCTGTAACGTGAAAGAACTTGGTTAACAATTGCATGGCATTGTAGGTTGAGCCTTGCATTTCAGCAATTCCTGAAATAATCAGATTGCCCAAAGGGTGTCCTGCCAAAGCACCGTCGCTATCTGCAAACCGGTACTGAAAGACTTTTTCGTAAAATTTAGGCATATCACTCATGGCAACTAGCACATTGCGCAAGTCACCTGGTGGGGGCAATTGCATCACCGAACGCAATTTTCCTGAACTGCCACCGTCGTCTGCAACCGTTACAATAGCAGTGATATCCACCTCTTCGTGCCTTAAACTATTTAAAATGATAGGTATCCCCGTTCCGCCTCCAATAACAGTAACCTTCGATTTTCTCATGAACGATTAACAGTCTCCTTACGACGATTTTTATCACGGTGGGTTTCATTGACCACCCAGTCTGTTTTCAAGTCTTCTGCTAGGCGATGGGCAAAGGCAACGCTACGGTGTTGACCTCCTGTACAACCAATCGCAATGGTTAAGACTGATTTGCCTTCTTTTTGGTAGCCTGGTAGGATTGGTTTTAAAAGGCCAATCAAATGTTGGTAGAAGGCTTCGGATTCCTCGTGGTCCATAACGTAATCATAGACATCCTTGTCCAATCCGGTTAAGTTACGCAATTCTGGTTTGTAGTAGGGATTTGGCAAGAAACGTACGTCAAAAACCAAATCCGCATCCAAAGGCAGGCTGTATTTGAAACCAAAGCTCATCACTTCAATATGGAAAGAAGCTTGGTTTTGCTCACTTGAAAATTGCTCAGAAATGGTTTTGCGCAACTGGCGTGGGGTCAAATCTGTGGTATTGATCACATTTTGGCTCAGATTTTTTAGAGGTGCTAGCAACTCACGCTCCAATTTAATCCCGTCCAAAATGCGGCCATCCGCTGCTAGTGGGTGGCTACGACGCGTTTCCTTGTAACGTGATACCAATTCACCATCTGTGGCATCTAAGAACAAGATTTTTACGTCAATATTGGGATTGGCATCAATTTGGTCTAAGACAGAATTGATTTCGTTAAAAAAGAGCCTGCTACGCATATCCACCACAAGTGCCACGCGATTATTGTCGCTTGATTGTTCCACCAATTCAATAAACTTAGGCACTAAGGCAGGGGGCATATTATCAATCGTAAAATACCCTAAATCTTCAAAGGATTGAATGGCAACTGTTTTTCCAGCGCCACTCATCCCAGTTACAATGACTAAATGAATAGTTTTATCAGACATAGTCCTTCTCCCCTGATTCTGTTGCTTTTATTATAACAAATTTAAGCCAGTCTGCACGCTAAATGTTCCTACTTCTTCTCGGTTGCTTTTTGTAATTTAGCGATTTCTTCTCGCAAGATTTGGTTTTGCTCTTTCAAATCCACTACCTGATTGGTGACTGAGGCCAGCATTTCGGTTTGCAATTTTTGAATTTCCAGTAAATCTGACTGGTCTTGTTGCACCAAGTGGTCCAATTTTTTGTGCAAAAATCGGATTTCTTCTTTAGACACCTTGTTAACATTGTAGTTTTTTTTGGCTTGCAAGCGGTCATAATCTGAGGCACGGTTTTGGCTCATCATAATCAAAGGGGCTTGAATGGCTGCGATAGTTGATAGGGCGAGATTAAGCAAGATAAATGGGTATTTGTCAAAAGCAATCCCAAACGGTTGAATGATATTGATTAGCATCCAAACTACCATAAAGACGATAAAGGAAATGATAAAGGTCCAAGAACCCCCAAACCGAGCCACGTCGTCCGCGATTTTTTGTCCAAAAGTAATTTTCTTATCCAATTGGTCTTGGATATCCAAGGCAGCGTAATTTTCATCATTTGCCACCCCGTGAACCGCCTCACGAATGAACTCATTTTTACAGTTGGCTTGGTCGATAATTTCCTCTAAAAGCTGCATTCGATAAGGCGTCAGCTGTTTATAACTGATAAAATCACCGTCTTGCAGATCAGGATGACTTTGTCTGAGAAGGTGGTGCAAACGCGTGTCCATTTCAGATAAAAAGCTACCTTCTGCTACTGGGTATAAGCGATGGTCAATAGCATCACGAACCCTATTGTCATTTTTCATAATTACCCTCTTTCTTTGTTGCTCTCACAAGCTCTTAGTCACAATCGTCACGGTCAATGATAACCCCCATTACCGTCAAATGACCATTGCTAATCAGGGTCAAAACCAAACGTGACAATTCCTTTGCTGGCATGGCAAAATCTGACTTAATCCACCACAGCAAAGTCCCTGTGAAAATACTGGTCAAATAAGCCACCACAAACTCTGTTGGAACTTTCTTGCCTGATTCCGTCACATTTAGCTTGGCCAGTAAATGGTCGTACTTGTCATGCATTAAGCTTCCAAATTGTTCTTGCATGACTTCTTGGGAAATACTACGCAAGACAATTTTAGCAATCGATGGATTTTTTTCAAGTCCTCGGTAAAAGTCTGCCAAGAGTTTTTCGGCACGTTTGACCTTGACTGTGTCACCTTTGGCGATTTGTGCTGCCTCAATCATATCTGACATTTGGTCCACAATTTGTTGGTGAATCCCATCACGAAGCTCGTCTTTGTCAGCATAGTGGGCATAAAAAGTGGCGCGGTTAATCATAGCCTCATCCGCAATGTCTTGAATCGTAATCTTTTCATAAGATTTCTCACTCAAAAGTTTTGCAAAGGCATCAAAAATCAACTTCTCGGTTCTTAAATAGCGAATATCTGTAAATTTCATCCGTCTTCCTCCAAGATAATCAACAGTTTTAGCACCTTGTGTTGTTTAAACAACATAACCATCAAAATTAACGATTGTATTTTATTAGGACTATTTTATAATAGTATTATAGCAGACACTTTGTTGAATAAACAACAGAATGTTGTTAAGCCTATCTGTTTTTCTTATCCTATGTAAAAGAAAAAGGCAAAACAAAGTCTAAATCACTAATCGAGGATACTGGAATATGTATAAAGCAGGTGTAGATGTCGGATCGACAACGGTTAAAGTTGTGATTTTCGATGATCATGAAAAGCTCGTCTTTTCACGTTATGAACGGCATTTTTCAGATGTCAAAACAGCAACCATTAAGGTCTTAAACGATGCCATTTCAGAAATTGGCGACCAAACGGTCAGTATTGCCATCACAGGTTCTGGGGGCATGGGATTGGCAGATGTGGCCAAAATTCCATTTGTACAAGAAGTTATAGCGGCCACAACAACCGTTGAGCATTTTATTCCTGAAACAGATGTGGTCATTGAGCTAGGCGGTGAAGATGCCAAAATGACCTTCTTTGGGGACGCGCTTGAACAACGCATGAACGGTACGTGTGCTGGTGGAACAGGTGCCTTTATTGACCAAATGGCAGAACTCTTGAAAACAGATGCCAATGGGGTTAATAAACTGGCCAAGGGGTACGAAACCATTTACCCTATTGCCAGTCGTTGCGGGGTTTTTGCTAAAACTGACGTTCAACCTTTGATTAACGAGGGCGCACGCAAAGAGGACATTGCAGCCTCTATTTTCCAAGCCGTGGTCAATCAAACCATCGCTGGATTAGCATCAGGACGTAAAATCACAGGGAATGTTGCCTTTCTTGGTGGACCTTTGTTCTTTATGAGCGAATTGCGTCAACGTTTCATCGAAACGCTTGATATTAAGCCAGAAAATGTGATTTTCCCTGAACACCCACAACTATTTGTGGCAATGGGAGCTGCCTTAGACGAAGAACAAGCTCAATTAGCCTTGTCAGAAATCATTAACAACCTCAAGACCAACAGTTCACAAGCCTTGGTCCCTAAAAATACCTTGGATGTGCTCTTTAAAGACCAAGCCGAATTGGACGCTTGGCGAGCACGTCACAACCAAGCCAGCGTGACCTACAAAGACATTGCCCAAGCTTCTGGGCCTGTTTTTCTGGGCATTGACGCAGGTTCGACCACTTCAAAAGTGGTGTTGACTGACCCTGACGGCGCTATTTTGTTCCAACATTACGGCAATAACCAAGGACAACCGCTGGAAAATGTCATTGCCATTTTGAAAGAAGTTTACCACCAATTGCCACAGGAAGCCTATATCGCGCACTCTTGCGTGACAGGTTACGGCGAAAAACTCATTCAAGCAGCGCTGCACGTGGATTATGGTGAAGTGGAAACCGTGGCTCATTTCAAGGCTGCCAATTACTTTAACCCTGGCGTTGATTTTATTTTAGATATTGGTGGGCAAGACATGAAAGCCATGAGCGTTCAAGACGGGGCTCTTTCAAGCATTCAGCTAAATGAAGCTTGCTCTTCAGGTTGTGGTTCCTTTATTGAAACCTTTGCCAAATCCCTCAAATACGACGTCAAAGATTTCGCTCAGGTTGCTTTATTGGCACAACACCCCGTGGACCTAGGCTCAAAATGCACGGTTTTCATGAATTCAAAAGTCAAACAAGTGCAAAAAGAAGGAGCAACCGTGGCAGATATTTCAGCAGGATTGTCTTATTCAGTCATCAAAAATGCCTTGTACAAGGTTATCAAACTCAAACGCCCTGAAGATTTAGGGGAAAAAATCGTGGTTCAGGGAGGAACCTTCTACAATGAAGCGGTACTTCGTGCCTTTGAATTGGTCAGCGAACGCGAAGTGGTTCGCCCAAGCATTGCTGGTCTAATGGGAGCTTACGGCTGTGCCATCATTGCTCAGGAAAAATACGAAGATGAAACCGCCGAGGCACCCGCTTTTAGTACGGTACAGTGAAGGAGAGAACGCATGACGGAAACATTACTGGAACACCACCCCCAAACCTCACGTTTGATGGGGCTAGAGGAACTGGATAACTTTACCACCCAAAAAGAATTCACCCGTTGCGGCTTGTGTGAAAACAACTGTGCTTTGACCGTGACCATTTTCAATGACGGTTCCAAATTTGTCACAGGTAACCGTTGCGAACGCGGAGCAGAAAAAGTCACCAAAATCACATTTGACCGCAGCAACCAAAAAGAAAACCTCGTTGATTACAAATATAAAAAACTTTTTAAATTTAAAGCTCTCTCAAAACGTGACGCTGTCCATGGCATTATCGGTATTCCTCGTGTGCTCAATATGTATGAAAACTATCCCCTTTGGCACACCATTTTAACCGACCTTGGTTTTCGTGTGCAATTGTCCCCAAAATCAGACAAAACCTTGTTTGAAAAAGGGATTGAAACCATTCCAAGTGATACGGTTTGTTACCCTGCCAAGATGGTACACGGCCACATTCAAAGCTTGATTGACCGCAAAGTGGATGCGATTTTCTACCCAAGTGTCATTTACGAGCAAATTGAAAATAACAAGGCGCCGAACCACTACAACTGTCCTATTGTTCAAAGCTATCCTGAAGTTATCGAGAAAAACATGGACCCTATTCGCAATGGGGAAGTGGCTTATTTCCATCCCTTTGTCAATTTAGCAGACCACGAATCCGTTGTGCTATCCCTTAGCAAGGCTTTTCGTGTTTACGATGACATCACGCTTGAGGACATTCGAAGAGCCATCGAACATGGCTACCAAGCCTTAGCCGATTTCAAACAAGATTTGCAAGATAAAGCTGACGAACTGCTTTCCACTCTTGCTACCAAGGGCGAAAAAGCCATTGTCTTGTCTGGTCGCCCTTACCACCTTGACGCTGAAATCAATCACGGTATTGCCAATATTATCACGCAAGAAGGTTTTCATGTCTTGACAGAGGACATGGTGGCTGGTTTAGAAGAAGTGTCAGGACTGCGCGTGGTTAACCAATGGGTTTACCATTCTCGCCTCTATGCTGCTGCTAAAGTCGTTTCAAAAAATCCAAATCTAGAACTGGTGCAGCTCAACAGTTTTGGTTGCGGGCTGGATGCCGTGACTACTGACCAAGTGGAAGAAATCATGCGTGGACACAACAAGCTCTACACCGTCCTAAAAATCGACGAAGGAAGTAACCTCGGGGCTATCCGTATTCGCTTGCGTTCGCTTAAAGCTGCCGTTGAAGAACGAGATAAAAAGGCCCAAAAAGCTCAATTAAAACACATCTTCAACCAAGCACCGCAATTTGACAGCCAAGCCGAAGAAACCGAACCCCAAGAACCTGTCTTTACCAAGGACATGAAAAAGACGCACACGCTTTTGATGCCTATGCTGTCACCTATTCACCAAAATGGGCTCATCGAAGAAGCCTTTAAACAAGCTGGCTACAAGATCGCGGTGTTGCCAGCCATGGACAGAAAAGCGGTTGACGTCGGCCTCAAATTCGTTCATAACGATGCTTGTTACCCTGCTATCATTTCTATCGGTCAGTTGATTGAAGCCTTGCAAAGTGGCGAATATGACCTGGAGCACACCAGCGTCATGATGACCCAAACGGGAGGAGGTTGTCGGGCAACAAACTACATTCCGCTCTTGCGTAAAGCCTTAAAAGACGCAGGATTTGCACAAGTTCCCGTGGTGTCTATTTCCATGGGCAATCAAGGAACTGAAGAAACACCAGGCTGGAACTTGACTTATTCCTTTGTCAAACGCCTACTCATCAGCGTTTTGTATGGAGACTTGTTTGAGCGTGTGCTTTACCGCGTGCGTCCTTACGAAGCCGTACCAGGCTCTGCCAATGCCCTCTATGATAAATGGCTTGAAGTTGCTCGCCACAACATCAAAATAGGTTCTTACTTTGAATTTAACCGCAATATGAAACGCATTATCAAGGAATTTGACACCCTTGAAACCGTTGATTTTGGTCAAAAACCACGTGTCGGCGTTGTCGGAGAAATTTTAGTCAAATACGCTCCAACAGCCAACAATGACATCGTTGCTATCATTGAACAAGAAGGGGGCGAGGCGGTCGTGCCAGACTTGATTGGCTTTATGAATTATTCACTGTTCAATCAAATTTGGAAGGCTGATGAGCTTAACATGAGCCAAAAAGCCAAACGATTTGCCAAACTCGGCATTGATGCCATCAACCTTCTCGAAAAACCAATGAATAAAGCCCTTGAAAAATCCCAACGTTTTGAAGGCATTGAATCCATCTATGACATTGCCAAGGGAGCTTCAAAAGTGATTTCTATCGGCAATCACACGGGGGAAGGCTGGTTCTTGACGGGTGAAATGATTGAATTGCTCAATAATGGCGTTAAAAACATCGTCTGCTTACAACCTTTTGGCTGCCTACCAAACCACATCGTTGGTAAAGGAATGGTCAAAGAATTGCGCCGCCAATACAAAGGGGCCAACATCGCACCAATTGATTACGACCCAGGTTCATCAGAAGTGAACCAACTAAACCGTATCCGCTTGATGATGACAACAGCCAAGAAAATGCAAAAAGCTTCACTCACAAATCATTCTTAACAAATAATCTCCTATGAGAAAGAACTCGTAGGAGATTTTCTTATCTTTAATCAAGGTAGGCAATCACTTCAATTTCTACCTTAACGTCTTTTGGCAAACGCGCCACTTCAACCGCTGAACGAGCTGGGAAATCCGTTTTAAAGGCTGTAGCATAAACTTCGTTAAATGGGACAAAATCATTGATATCACTTAGGAAACAAGTCGTTTTGACCACATGGTCAAAGTCTGTTCCCGCTTCGGCTAAAATGGCACCAATATTTTTTAAAACTTGCTGGGTTTGTTCTTGGATAGTCGTTCCAATGATTTCCCCAGTTTCAGGCGATAAAGGCACTTGACCTGATGCAAAAAGAAACTGACCAACGACCTTGCCTTGCACGTAAGCACCAATTGCTGCTGGGGCTTTATCTGTATGAATGGTTTTTGCCATAATGAACTCCTTTTCTTCATTTAGTAGGATTATTATAACAAAATATTCTGAATATTAAAATATCTTATAACTAACTTTTTGCTAAGAAAAAAAGAGCCAAATGGCTCTTTTCTGTTATTCTAATGTTAATCACCTTATGGTTTCAAACGATGAAGCATACGTGGGAATGGAATGGCTTCACGAATGTGTTTAGTACCAGCAACGAAAGTCACCATACGTTCGATACCAATACCAAATCCAGCGTGGGGCACTGAACCGTATTTACGAAGGTCAAGGTAAAATTCGTATTCTGATTTGTCCATTTCAAGAGCATCCATTTTAGCTACAAGAGCATCGTAATCGTCTTCACGGACAGAACCTCCGATGATTTCACCGTAACCTTCTGGAGCAAGCAAGTCCGCACAAAGAACGCGGTCTGGGTTACCAGGAACGGGTTTCATGTAGAAAGCTTTGAAACTTGCTGGGTAATTGATCACAAAGGTTGGCATACCAAAGTAGTTTGAAATCCATGTTTCATGTGGTGAACCAAAGTCATCACCGTGTTCAAGGTGTTCGTAATCAGCATCTTCGTCATTTTCATGTTCTTGAAGAAGGCTAATGGCATCATCATAAGACACGCGCTTGAATGGCTCTGCAATGTATTTTTTAAGCAAATCAACATCACGTTCCAAGATTTCAAGGGCTTGTGGTGCACGGTCAAGCACACCTTGGATAAGGGCTTTAACGTAAGCTTCTTGCAAATCAAGTGATTCTTCATGTGTCAAGAATGAATACTCAGCATCCATCATCCAAAACTCTGTCAAGTGACGGCGGGTTTTTGATTTTTCAGCACGGAAAACAGGACCAAAGTCAAAGACACGACCAAGTGCCATAGCCCCAGCTTCAAGGTACAATTGACCTGATTGGCTCAAGTAAGCAGGTGTTCCAAAGTAGTCTGTTTCAAACAACTCTGTTGAATCTTCTGCTGCATTTCCTGACAAGATTGGGCTATCAAACTTGATGAAACCATTTTTGTCAAAGAAGTCATAAGTAGCATAAATGATAGCGTTACGAATTTGCATGATAGCCATTTGTTTACGAGAACGCAACCATAAATGACGGTGGTCCATAAGGAAATCCGTTCCGTGTTCTTTTGGTGTAATAGGGTAATCTTCTGAGTGCCCTACGATTTTGACATCTGTGACGTCCAATTCATAACCAAATTTTGAACGTGAATCTTCTTTGACAATCCCTGTGATAAGGATAGACGTTTCTTGGCTAAGGTGTTTGATGGTATTGAATTTTTCAGTTCCTTCTTCTTCACCAAATTTTTCGATAAAGTTTGGTTTGAAGGCCACGGCTTGGAAAAATGCAGTTCCGTCACGAAGTTGTAAGAAAGCAATTTTTCCTTTTCCTGATTTGTTAGCAACCCATGCACCGATAGTCACTTCTTCGCCAACATGGTCTTTAACATCAATAATTGATACGTAATCTGTAGACATATTTCCTCTTTCCAATGTTTCCTCTCATCATCTGAGCAAGACACTATGCTTTATTATAATTTGGAATCCAATTTCATAAACAATTTCAATCGATTCACAGCTTCTTTTAAAGTTACCAAATCGGTCGCATAACTCAAGCGAACATTTTCAGGAGCTCCAAAACCAGCACCTGTTACCAAAGCCACCCCAACTTCTTCAAGAATGTCATTGGTAAAATCAGTAACGTCTGTGTAACCCTTCAATTCCATAGCTCTTTTCACATTTGGGAAAAGATAGAAGGCACCTTGTGGTTTAATCACGTCAAAACCAGGAACTTCACACAAGAGTGGGTAAATGGTATTTAGACGGTCCTCAAAGTCACGACGCATGCTTTCAATGGAATCTTGTGGGCCTGTCAAGGCTTCAATAGCTGCATATTGTGAAACGGTGGTCAAATTTGAAGTGGTTTGGCTGATGACTTTTGCCATACCAGCGATAATGTCTTCATTACCAACCGCAAATCCCACACGCCAACCTGTCATAGCATAGGTTTTAGACAAGCCATTAACAACAATGGTGTGTTCTCTGATTGCCTCAGAAATGCTTGAAATAGGGGTAAAGACATTGCCATTGTAAACCAAACGACCATAAATGTCGTCAGCTAGAATTAAAATACCATTTGCTACTGCCCAGTTACCAATTGCTTCTAGCTCATCACGGGTATAAATCATACCTGTTGGGTTAGAAGGGGAATTGAGCAAAATCACTTTGGTTTTATCTGTGCGAGCAGCTTCTAATTGCTCTACTGTGACTTTAAAATGATTTTTTTGTGTCGTAGCCACTGTCACAGGTACCCCACCAACCATTTTCACTTGGTCCACATAAGATACCCAACATGGTGATGGAATAATCACTTCGTCACTTGGATCAAGAACCGTTGTGAAAAAGGTGTATAGGATGTATTTGGCACCTGTTCCCACAACGACTTGATTACGAGAAACAAAGTAGCCGTAATAATTTTTCATGTATTGACCGATAGCGTCTTTCAACTCAGGAAGTCCTGAAGCTACGGTATAAAAGCTGGCTTTCCCATTTTTGATGGAATGAATAGCTGCTTTTTGAATGTTTTTAGGGGTTTCAAAATCTGGTTCCCCCAAGGTTAGTGATAAAATATCACGTCCTTCTGCTTTTAAGGCTTTGGCACGTGCACTAGCTGCTAAAGTCACACTTTCGTCCATGTTTAACACACGTTTTGATAAGTTTGTCATACGCCCTCCTTTTTAATAAGCTCACCTGTTTTGAAATTCACAAGATAGTAACCGTTAGTAGCCGTCACCTCCCAAACAGGGGATTTGGCATAAATCCCAAAAACCACCTTGGAAATATCTGTTGCACCGTTGCTTGCGGCTGTTTCTTCGGCTTGTTGGCGACTAATCCCGTCACTTTCGGCATATACATAAACCTCTCGGTTATCCTCACCAACTGAAACAATGCGCTTACCACCTGATTCGGTAGTGCCATAAACACTATAAAAGGTGTTCGGTCCATTATAGAGTTCCACAGAGGAAGTTTTTGATAATTTAGCGGCTTTGATAGCGACCTGGGTAGCTGTTCGTTCTGCATCCAGTTTTGGTTTCATTGAGAGATATAAAACCATCCCTGCAGAAATCAAGAGAACTAAGAAAACCATGCCAAAACCAAGTAAATATTGTTTTACTGGTGTTAATTTTTTCATTTACTTCTCCCCTTTGAGTTATCCTTTTTATTATACCAAAAAATCCTTCATTTCTGTTAATGACTTTGCAAATTTTTGGGAAGAAAGCTGAAATTCTTCTGCTAAGGAATCGGTCATCAATTTACCATAAGACTTGGTTAAAAGGCGGTTATCCAAAATCAAAACAGCTGAGCGCTGGTTTTCTCGCCTCATGGTTCTACCGATTGCTTGCTTGAGTTTTAAAATCGTCAGCGGCAAAGCATAATCGTAAAATGGTGATTTGGCTTGTGCCAGCAAGTGATTGCTGACTTTTTGGAAAAAGATATCTTTAGGATTGTCAAAAGGCAGGCGGGTAATCACTTCAATCATCTTATCGGATTGCACAAAGTCAACCCCCTCCCAAAATGAGCCTGTCCCTAACAACATCCCACTTTCCTTGCGTTCAAAACGCCGTTTGACATTATAAGCCATACCGTTTTTATCCTGTGTCAAATGGGGAACGTCCTTATCATCAAGGTAATCTGAAACTGCAAGCATCGTCGCTCTGGCATTAAATAAAACCAAGACCTGCTCACCTAAGTTTTGAATCTGACAAAGACGCTCAGCAATAGCTAAGGCATAAGCTTCCTCAGACACTTGGGTGACATTTGGCATCTCTTCATCAATCCACACGCGCTGGCCACTGCTTTTTTCATGAGCCAAACTCACAAAATGATAAGAGTCAAAGCCCAGCAAATCCGCTAGACTGACTTGGGGACTGATGTGCAAGGTTGCTGAAATCATATAGGTTTTGCGTGTTTCAGGCAAAAACTCTTGAAAATTCAACAACTCATCATTACTGGCATTGAGGTAAGTTTGGCGCTTGTCATTTTCAAGCATTGACTCCATCCAAAAATCCGTAAAATGATGGGACAATAGCAAACACAAATCCTCTAAACCATTGAGGCGCCACTGAGGATTGATCGCCAAAAGTTCCTTGACCGTCTGCTCGATAGCTGCCATGGCCTCGGTCGTGACAAATGTTTCTTGATTTTGGTAGAAACGTGTCACCAAATGGCTCAACTGGAAGGACAGGTTTTCAAGCAACCGTTTTTCCAGCACAGGCAATTTAGCTGTCAGGTGTTTTTCTAATAAGGTCACTAACTGAGTGACATTTAGCTGACGACGAGAGAAATGCTCAACATTTAGCATCAGCTTTTGCGCCTCGTCAAAAACCAAAATCTTATTGGCCGCGAAAGCCTTGTCGTCTTGCACTCGTTCTAAGAAATAAGCGTGATTGACCAGCAACAGCTTGCTGTGCTTGGCCCTTTCATAGGTTACCTGCCAAAAATCGACTTCTTTGTAAAGGCTCTTCTCACTCAAATCCCCATCGTGTTTGATGGAGTCAAAATAAGCGGCAAAACGTTGTTTTTGCTTGATTTCATCCAAATCACCCGTTTCTGTTTCGGTCAGCCAGACCAGCAACTGCATCTTGTAGCGATTGATAAGGCGATTGTCGTCTTGATGATGCAAACTCTCGACAAAGGCATCTAGTTTTAGGTAATTGCTAGGCCCTTTGATGGATTGGCAAGAAATATGAAAAACATCTTGAATGCGTTTGGCTTCGTTGGCCATAATTTGGTCTTGTAAGATTTTGGTGGGAACCGATACAATCACCTGTTCATCTTGTGCCAAATGCAAGAGAGGCAAGAGATAGCCGTAGGTTTTACCGATCCCAGCTTGAGCTTCTAAAAACGAAACGGCTGATGAGGCAAATTCATCCTTGACCAAAGTAGCAAACTGAGCCTGCTTCTCCCGATTGTCTAGGCCAAGCAGAGCCACATTAACCGCAAAATCATCTGACAGGCAACGCGGCTCGGTTATCGCCTGCGGTCGGCGTAAAACCAAATCCCCCACCATCTGAAAGGTCGCTGGCGAAAACGGTTTGGCCTGTGAAAAGCCCGCTTCAATGAGCATACCCGTTTCAAAGATCAGATTATCAGAAAAAGGCAAAAGCTTTTCCAAAACTTCTTTTGGCAATTGATTGATTTTAGCCTGCAAGCGCAAAAAAAGCTGCGCTGTCGCATAGGCATCTGAAATAGCTGTGTGAGCATCTGTCAAATCCAAATCCAAGGCCTTAGCCAAATGCTCCAAGGTGTATTTTTCAAAAGTTGGGTAAAAAACCTGAGCCAATTCGACCGTATCCACGCGCGGTGTTCGCAACTCAAAACCTTGCCAAAAAAGCTGTTCCGCCAAAAGATTGGCATCAAATTTGACGTTGTGAGCCACAAAGACACAATCTGCTATCAAGTCGTAAATTTCGCCCGCCACCTGAGAAAAATCAGGGGCCTTGGCCAATTGATCATCGGTAATACCTGTCAGCTGGATAATGTGCTCTGACAAGGGTTCATGCGGATTGACATCCGTTTGATAAGTCTTGGTAATCTGATTATTTTCTATAATCACGATACCCACTTGAATAATTTCTGCTGTGGCATGGGCTCCTGTCGCCTCTAAGTCCACAACAGCGTATTTTAGGAAATGTTCATGCTTCATAACAATCCTATTATATCACAAACCACTCTTCTTGTATTTGTGTGGAGGCTTTATGAGCAGTAAACGAGCTGGCTTTTAGTATGACTTTTTACCAAAATTTTGATACACTTTTTTTATGAAGATATTTAGAATAGTTAATCGCGTTGCGCGTGAAAATACTTACTTGTTGGTCAATGACCAATCCATTATCGTTGTCGATCCTGGAAGTGATGTGGATATGATTCTTGAAAAAATCACGTCACTGAACAACCCTGTGGCGGCTATTTTACTGACCCACGCTCATTATGATCACATTATGAGCTTGGATGTGGTGAGAGAGCATTTTGGACATCCTCCTGTTTATATTTCTGAAAAAGAAGCGTCATGGCTCTATTCACCAAAGGATAATTTTTCAGGTTTGGAGCGCCATGCGGATTTGCCTGATGTTATTTTAAAACCTGCTGAACATCACTACCAGTACGAAGACGATTATCACATCGCTGGTTTTCATTTTTATGTTCGCCCAACGCCAGGACACTCTTATGGTAGTGTATCGCTGATTTTCCCAGATGACCACGTCGTTTTGAGTGGTGATGCTCTTTTTAGAGAAACTATCGGACGAACAGACTTGCCAACTGGAAATAGTGAGGAACTCCTAGCTAGCATTCAGCGAGAATTATTTACCTTGCCAAATCATTTTGCGGTTTATCCAGGGCACGGCTCTGATACCACCATTGCCCATGAAAAAAACATGAACCCTTTCTTTAACTAAACCAAAAACAACTTCTGCAAAAGCAGAAGTTGTTTTCTTGTTTTAAATTTTAAGATAGCGGCGCATTGAAATCACTGAACCAAGTGCTCCAATGATAATACCGATTAAGAACATAC